>NZ_DJIO01000041.1:0-621 GCF_002433655.1 Thalassolituus sp. UBA6592
ACCTTTGGCTGCGGTAAAGGTTGCCATACCATTGATGTATGACGCCGACGCTGTCTGGCCACCATTATGACGACCGGCGCCGGCGGAATTACCACTCGTACTGGCTTTGGCATTAGCACCAACGGTCACAGCAACGGCCGAGGCTTCTGCTCCGAATTCGAAATTACCATCGGTAAATTTATCGTAAGCCTTTTTATCTTTAAAAAAGATAATTTCGCTGCAGGCCTGACCACCCAACTGAAAACCAATCGACAGCTGCGTCAATTTTGAGTTACCAACATACTCACCGCCACGGTAAACACGTCCGGAACCATAGGCTGCACCGATACCGATACCTCCTTTACCTACGGTCGGAAACAAAGCGTAACCATACGACTCATCAAAGAATTCCTGCGACTCCGCCGCTTTGTGAAATTCCTCCAGCGCCGCTGAATATTTATCCTGAGATGCCTGAGCGGGTGCAGCACTGAAGGCAAGTGCTGCAGCCAGCACTGCAACCCAGCCAGTGAACGATGACATACGCGATTTTGTTAACAACATAACCATACCTCCTGCCCTTGTCTGCTCCGCAATGTCATTTACCACAGACGGGAGCCGGAGCTTCAGGGGATTCAATGAATT
>NZ_DJIO01000041.1:941-1063 GCF_002433655.1 Thalassolituus sp. UBA6592
CCCGCCGTTGACATATTACGGGTAGGACTGTTAACCAGTGAAAAAATTCAGTGCAGGATGGATTCTTGCTTAAAGCAGTCTTCTGTTATTCCCAGCTAAAGTCAGAAGTCAGAAGTCAGAAG
>NZ_DJIO01000041.1:1373-5578 GCF_002433655.1 Thalassolituus sp. UBA6592
GAAGTCAGAAGTCAGAAGTCAGAAAGTAATCGCGGACAGAATCAGGAAAAATACGTGGAACACAATAAGCCTGCTCTTCCTTCAAGTGGAAGGGAAAAGAAAAAGGAAAAGACAAAGAAAATGGAAAGGATCAAAGCGAAAAAGACGTTAAAAATTCTGAAAAGAGCAGCGCAACAACAGCACGCAACTCTTTTCAGCCAATACCACCTCAGTGAAAAACCAGTTCCACAGATTCATCACCGTAGGCGTAGCGTAATTCCTGCAGCAGGTCGTCAGACGGGTTCACCCGCCAGCCATCACCAAGTCTGATATCGCAGCGGGCAACGCTGTTACAGAAATCCAGCACAATCGGGCAGCCATCCTGCATCAGATCCAGCACCTGTTTCAGACCATTACAGAACTGATCTTCCGGCTGTTCGCCGTCTACTTTGATACGGATCGCTTTGGCAAACGTCAGTCGTGCCTGACTGATTTCCATGGCACTGCGTCCGGTTGCTTTCAGTCCACCGGAATAATCGTCGTGAGAGATCTGAGCTTCAACCACCAGCACGCGATCTTTTTCGACGACTTCCCGCACCTGTTCATAGACATCCGAAAAGAGCGCCACTTCGACCCGGCCGGTACGGTCATCCAGTGTCGCGAAACACATATTGTCGCCACGCTTATTCTTCATAACGCGCATATCCACCACCAGTCCGGCAAGTTTCTGTGGTGCTTTCGCTTCCTGCAGCTGCGACAGTTTAGTCGGCACTAATTTGCGCACTTCTGCTTCGTATTCATCGAATGGATGGCCGGTAACAAACAGCCCCAGCGTGTCTTTTTCTCCCTGTAAACGCTCTTTCAGTGACCACTCACGCAGGCCCCGGAAACGTTCGTACGGGTCCGATGTTTCAGCCTCTTCTGCCTGTACTTCACCAAACAGGTCCATCATACCTGCAGCTTCATTCGCCGCAGACTGACCAGCACTTTTCATCGCATCTTCAATGCTGGCCATTAATACGGCCCGCGGTGCAGAGCGCTCCAGCCGGTCAAAGGCGCCACAACGTACCAGTGCTTCAAGCACACGTTTATTAATTTTTTTGCCGTCTACGCGCTGACAGAAATCAAACAGATCACGGTAAGGGCCATCCTTGCGGCCAGCTTCAATGGCATCAATCGGTCCTTCACCCACGCCTTTAACCGCGCCAAGACCGTAAACGATTGCACCGTCATCATTCACCGTAAAACCATAGTGACTCTGGTTAACATCCGGCAGGATGATCTCCAGTTCCATCTCGCGACATTCTTCGATAAAGGTCACGACTTTATCCGTGTTCTGCATATCGGAGGTCAGAACCGCAGCCATAAATGGCGCCGGATAATGCTGTTTCAGCCACAGCGTCTGATAGGACACCACGGCGTATGCAGCAGAGTGGGATTTGTTAAAACCGTAACCGGCGAATTTTTCCACCAGGTCGAAGATTTTCATCGCCAGCTCAGGATCAACACCCTGCGATATAGCCCCTTCACGGAACGTATCCCGCTGTTTGGCCATTTCTTCCGGTTTCTTCTTACCCATTGCCCGGCGCAGCATATCCGCACCACCGAGGGTATAGCCCGACAGCGCCTGGGCGATCTGCATTACCTGTTCCTGATAAACGATAACGCCGTACGTCGGTTCGAGAATTTCTTTCAGGTTTTCATGCTGGAAATCCGGATGCGGGTACGCCACCTGAGCGCGACCGTGCTTCCGGTTAATAAAGTCGTCCACCATGCCGGATTCCAGCGGTCCCGGACGGAACAGCGCCACCAGTGCGATCATATCTTCGATGTTATCCGGCTGCAGACGGCGGATAAGATCTTTCATACCCCGGGATTCAAGCTGGAATACGGCGGTGGTTTTCGCTGCCTTTAACAGGTCATAGGACGGCTGGTCATCCAGCGGAATATGGGCAATGTCAATTGCTGGCAGGCCCAGTTTTTCCTGCTTTTTATTAATCGTTTCCAGTGCCCAGTCAATAATGGTCAGCGTACGCAGACCGAGGAAGTCGAACTTCACCAGGCCGGCTTCTTCTACGTCGTTTTTATCGAACTGAGTAACCAGACCGGTACCATCCGCTTCACAGGCGGTGGCTGAAAAATCGGTTAATTTGGTTGGCGCAATCACCACACCACCGGCGTGCTTACCGGTCTGACGGGCAATACCTTCGAGCTTAAGCGCCATTTCCCAGATTTCCTGGGCTTCTTCATCTTCGTCGAGAAATTCTTTTAACAGCGCTTCACTTTCCAGCGCTTTTTCCAGCGTCATGCCCGGGTCACCGGGAATTAACTTGGATAATTTATCCGCCAGACCAAACGATTTACCCTGAGCCCGGGCCACGTCCCGCACCACCGCCTTAGCCGCCATGGTACCGAAAGTTACAATCTGCGATACCGCTTCACGACCATAGTTATCCGCTACGTAAGCGATTACTTTTTCCCGATCTTCCATACAGAAGTCGATATCAAAGTCGGGCATGGATACCCGTTCCGGGTTCAGGAATCGTTCGAACAGCAGATCGTATTCCAGCGGATCAAGGTCCGTAATTTTCTGTGCATAAGCCACCAGCGAGCCGGCACCGGACCCCCGCCCCGGACCAACCGGAATATCGTGATCCTTGGCCCACTGAATGAAGTCCATCACGATCAGGAAGTAACCGGGGAACCCCATCTGGATAATAATATCCAGCTCAAATTTTAAGCGTTCGTCGTAAGGTTTACGTTTTTCCGCATATTCAGGGGAATCTTTGGGAATACCCGCCAGAATAACGTCCAGACGTTCTTCCAGGCCCACTTCGGAAATTTTGCGGAAAAAATCATCTTCATCCATGCCATCCGGAATCGGATAATCCGGCAGAAAGTAAGTACCCAGAAGTACTTCAACTGAACAGCGTTTGGCAATTTCGACGGTATTTTCGATTGCCGAGGGAATGTCACGGAACAGCTCCGTCATTTCTTCCGCTGAGCGGAAGTACTGCTGATCGGAATATTTACGCGGACGGCGTTTATCATCCAGCGCATAGCCCTGACCGATGGATACCCGGGTTTCGTGGGCCTCAAAATCATCGGCTTTGATAAAGCGTACATCGTTGGTAGCGACCAGCGGAATACCAAAAGAATGCGCCATGGCCAGACCAGCCTTGACCAGAGTTTCATCGCCGGGGCGACCGGTACGCTGTACCTCAAAATAAAAGCGGTCACCAAAATGCTGCTGATATTCCTGCGCCAGCTGCTCAGCAGCCTCAACCTTGCCTTTAATTAAACGCTGACCAATATCACCATCACGGCCACCGGACAGCAGAATAAGGCCATCGTTTTTCTCGAACAGCCATTCTTTTTTAAGTATGGCCAGATCGTAGTGCTGGTTTTCCGCATAGCCACGGGAAATCAGTTCGCGCAGACCGAGATAGCCATCAGAATTCTGACACAGTGCGGTCACGCGGAACGGCTGAGTCATGTCTTCCGGGTTTTCCAGCCACAGGTCAGCACCGAGAATCGGTTTAATCCCAGCCCCCAGGCACCCTTTATAGAACTTGACCAGAGCGTACATATTCATCTGATCGGTCAATGCCAGAGCTGGCATGCCGAGATCCGATGCTTTGCCGATCAGTTTCTTTACCCGGATGGTGCTGTCATACAGCGAGTACTCAGAATGAACCCTGAGATGGACAAACCCCTGCGTCATAAACCCGCAATCCTGAACCAAAAGAGCGATTGTAACTGATCGGCGCTGAACTCAGAACCGCATTCACCGACTTCCCGGCGATAACGGTCTGCGTACCGCCAGCCTGTCGGAGCCTTCTTTTCTGCACAGCTGCGGCGCTGTGCCGCATCCGGACGACTCATAGCTGAAGATCAGCCTGACACTGATCAAGATTTGCACAAAAAGCCACGATACACTCAGTAACCTGAAAAAGTGTATGGATATAACGGAGGGTACAGTATGACAACGCCACTGATCGCGGTTGCAGTATTGAAGAACGGAACGGTATCCGGCCATGCCGGGCGCACCGTTAACTGGGATGTCTATGCCGTTAACGGCGCAGAACCGGAACTGGTGTGGAGCATCCGCCTGACGAAGCCTGGCAGCCTGCATGAATGGCATGTGCGGGGTAACGGTGAGCGCCACCCTCTTCACAGCGTCGATGTCGCTATCTGTGGCTCGGCAGGAGAAGGTGTTACCCGGC
>NZ_DJIO01000041.1:5873-39490 GCF_002433655.1 Thalassolituus sp. UBA6592
TGAGAAGGTGTTACCCGGCGCCTGGCCGAGCGTGATACCAAACTGATCACCACCTCAGAAACCGACCCGCTGAAAGCGATCGCAGATTATCTGAACGGCACACTGGCAGCAGGTCTGCCGCACGAAGAAGCTGAGTGCCTCGATCCGGATCACCGCAAAGAAGTCAGCGGTGCCTGATTCCCTGCACTGACTTTCACTGACCGGGGCGGACTCCCCTTTTACACCGGTCGGGATATGCGGAGATGCGGAGAGTAAGCGCTTGTGCGACTAAGTCTTAGCGCCCCTTATGAGTCATGCTTATAATAATCGTTATTGCAGGCATAACGATTCATAAGGGGCGAGCCAAATATGGCCGACACAAACGCCGGACGTGACAACCACACAGCAACCGCGATCACCATCGCTGGTATCAGCATTGAACCGGGGGAAACCCGGCAGATAGAAATGCCGGCCGGGAAGCTCTATACAGATACCGCTATGTCAGTACCTGTTTATGTAAAACGCGGACGCAAACCTGGCCCCGTACTCTTCCTCAGCGCCGCGATTCATGGTGATGAACTGAATGGCATCGAAATCATTCAGCGCCTGATCAACTCCCGTCAGTTCAGTAAACTGCGCGGCACCGTGATCGCTGTTCCCATGGTAAACGTATATGGCGTGCTCAATCAGAGTCGCTATCTGCCTGACCGCCGCGATCTGAACCGCTCGTTTCCCGGCAGCGAAAAAGGCTCACTGGCCGGACGCATGGCACACCTGTTTCTGCAGGAAATTGTCAGTCAGTGCGACTATGGCATCGACTTCCATACCGGTGCGATTCACCGCTCAAATCTGCCTCAGATACGCGCCAATCTGGATGACCCGGAAACCTCCGAACTGGCCCATGCGTTCGGCGTTCCGGTGCTGCTCAATGCGAACCTGCGCGACGGCTCACTGCGTGAATCGGCCAATGAGATGGGCGTTAAAATCCTGTTGTATGAAGCAGGCGAAGCGCTGCGTTATGACGAACTGTGTATCCGCGCCGGTGAACGTGGCACGCTGAATGTAATGCGCCATCTGGGCATGCTGCCGCAGAGCCGCAGCCGCAAACAACAGATCGAACCAGTCACCGCCCGCACCAGCAGCTGGCTGCGCGCCACTGACAGTGGTTTTGTGCAGCATCTGAAGCAACTGGGCGACTACGTCGAAGCCGGCGAAACCCTGGCCTGTATCCGCGACCCCTTCGGCAAACTGCTCGATGAGGTGGTCAGCAGGAACGACGGCATCATTATCGGCAAGCAGAACATCCCATTGGTACAGGAAGGTGAAGCCATGTACCACGTCGCCTACTTCCGCCAGCCGGATGATGTGGTTGAAGGTATTGAACAACTGCAGGATCTGCTGCCAGACGACGGGCCTGTGGCTTCCTGACAGATCCGGATCAGAAAAGTGCAACCCGCAACCAGCGCTGGTGACTGGCTTGTCTGTCTGTGATTTCCTGCCATTTCTTTCACTGCTGGCCTGATACGACCACCACCCATGACAAAATTCGTCACAACAGACTATTTGCGTGACAAATTTTGTCACATTTCACAAATACGCTGTCCCATAGTGAATACCATAGCCAGATTGATGTGCTCAAAGCACAGTCTCAGCAAGGAAATTCACTATGCCGACTCTGCTCTCAGATGAAGCCAGCCAACATGGACGTAAAGTGCGCGCAACGCGCAGCACCACGAATACCGCCGGAAAAAGTACTGATGCAGTTGCCATGGCACATGCCGCAGGCGCTCAGACCGAGGCTCTGCGCCCGGCAAACGTCATGGAACGAGGCCGCATTCAGGCGCTGTACAACGATGTTTACTGGGTACAGGGAGAAATGCCGGGCTATGGTAACGATCACCGCCGTAATATGGTGATTGTGCGCGATGGCCACCAGCTGACGCTGATTAACCCGGTGCGCCTGTCGCCACTGCAGGAGCGTAACCTGCAGTATCTCGGCCGGATCGCGCATGTGCTGCGTCTCGGTGATGAACCAACCGCCGACGAACACTATTACCGCAGCCGCTACTACGCCGCACTGTGGGCATTACCCGGCCAGGTTGATAAACCACGCCACAACATTCTCAAAGAAGATGCTCCCTTACCCATCGCCGGTGCCCGTCTGCTGAAGTTAGAGCACAGCCGGCGCTCACAAGCTGTCCTGTTGCTGGAACGTCATGGGCTGCTGTTAAGCGATGATCTGCTGCAGCATTACGGCAACTGGCAGAACCTGAGCCTTAAAGACCAGCTGCTGATGCGCTTACAGGGCTTTCACAAAGGCATGAATCTGTCGCGCCACTGGCTGCGCTCCGCCACCGCGAAAGATTTCAGTTTAAAAGATGATATTCAGCGCATTCTGACGCTGAACTTTGACGCGCTGCTGGGTGCCAGCGGCACCCCCATGATGCTGGGAGCAAAGCAGGCACTGCATGGCGAAATTGACAACGTGTTTCACTGAAGGCCGATAACTCCACTCGCTCAGGCCCTGCGCAAGCAGGGCTGTGATCAGGTACAATGTGTGCTCCACACATTGTTTATCTGATTGGTTATGAGCAAGAAAAAGCGCCGCGACATCGTGCAGTACGGACTGCCGATCATTGAAACCCACTTCCACCTCGATTACCTGAAAGAAGGCTCTCCTGCGGAAATTTTGCAGGCAGCGCGGGATATTGGCGTCGAACGCTTTATGACCATCAGTGTTGAGCCGGACAATATGCCCAGCGCGCTGGCACTGGCAGAAGCTCACGCCGACGTCTATGCCACCCTTGGCGTTCATCCGCATGAAGCGGCACTGTTCAGCGACGCTACCACAGCCTATATCCGCACCCACGCTATCCATGAAAAAGTGACTGCCATCGGTGAAATCGGTCTCGATTATTTTTACGATCACTGCGACCGTGAAGTACAGCGTAAAGTATTTGCGCAACAACTGGCGCTGGCCGTGGAATGCGATCTGCCGGTGGTGATTCACACCCGTGAAGCCGATGACGACACCATGGCCATCCTGCGTGAATACGCACCACAAATGAAACGCAAAGGAGTGGTGCACAGCTTTACCTCAGGCATGGAGCTGGCACAGGTCGCTATTGAGCTGGGTTTCTGTCTGGGTATTAATGGCATTGTTACCTTTAATAAAGCCGACAACGTGCGTGAAGTCGTTGCCGCAACGCCAATGGAGAATCTGCTGCTGGAAACCGATGCACCTTTCCTTACCCCTATCCCTTACCGCGGTATTGAAAATGCACCGAAATTCCTGCCTTTTGTCGCGGAAAAAATTGCTGAGGTAAAAGACCTGCCGATTGCCGATGTGCTTAAGCAGACTTATCAGAACTCTCTGCGTGAGTTTTTCCCCGCTGGCTGACAACTGCAACTGACAGCGTGTAACGTCGGCCAGTGCTGAATTTATGGTTCAGGGAACGAACCAAAACGGAGATCCGCCAACCATGTTCACTTGCCTGCCGCATTGCCAGATCAGCGAACTGGGATTACTGGATTGGGGCTTACTGATCGCCTTTGGCATCAGCGTATTTATGTTATCCACTTTATGGCGGCGCTGGGCGTTCAGCCGCGAAAGCCATACGCCAGAACATTTACGCTGGCATTTACCAAGATTTATTTACGTGCTGTTTGTAACAGCCATGCTGACGCTATTGCCGGTTGCCACCTTTCTTGGCAGCGACAGTGGTTACTGGTATGGGAAATTCTTTCTGTTGCCGACAGCGGCTGTCGCTTATTTCGCCTGGTTAATTGTCGATATAAACGATCCGGACAAACAATAAGCCAGGCTAAAAATAGCGTATCAGCTCATCTGCGCGGGCGGCATCCGTGCCGCAGCGTTACATTATTTCCCGGACATTGTTTCTGGAGCGTTGTTTCTGGACAGGTTTCTGCCGTCGGGTGTCCTGTTATTTATTCATACGATTACGGTACATAGGATCATTGGCCAGACCAAAGCCCATAGGGTCCAGCGACTTCAGACCGCGGGCCAGAGCCTGCGCGTATTCGCCAGAACGGGAACCAGTAAAACATACGTACAGACCGTGCATTTTTAATCCGGCCGGATCAAACTTCACCTTGCCTTTATATTCGTTCAGGGTTTTATCGTTGCTGACCAGATAATTCATGACGCGTTTATCGACGACAGCAAGATCAACCCGCCCATCCAGCAGCTGATGGATATTCTCAACGTCATTACCGGATTTAACTACGGGGATACGTCCGTCAGACACGGCACTGTCAAAATTTTCTTCATTAGCATAACCACTGACCACGCCAACAACATGCTCCGCCAACGCTTCTAAACTGGTGTGATATTCCTCACCATTACGTTTGGCAAAGCCCACCAGACTGGTACCGATTTCATCGGAAAATACGCACTTTTTAGCACGTTCTTCCGAATAATAGGCGGGGAAATAACCGGCAACTTCTTCGGTATTTTCGGCGCGGGCAACCGCTGTACTCCAGGGCTCGACCTCGACGTTAAGCTCATAACCAACGCGGGCGAATGCCTGTTTAACAATCAAGCTGGTCATACCACCACCGGTAATAGCAGGAGAAGAAAAAGGAGGCCAATCAAGGGAGGTTAAGGTGATTTGTTCTGTTGCAGATACTGGCTGCACTGCCGCAAAAACTGATGACAAGACTATAAACATTATTTTTTTCATAGTAATTCCCCGTGATCAATTTGGATGGGGAAATCATACGGACTTTCATTCTGTACATTATTCCACCAGCGACACAGGACGAATTATTTGAGTCGTTTTTAAACAAAATAACAAAGTCATTATTCAATCTGAACAATACTGTGTGGACTTTAGTGTTATTTCTGCTAACCAGTCCGCTCCACTGATCAAGATTAAATACACTGTTGAAACAATAGCGCTGCTGCCCCCCCCCCTTGTTACTGCTTTCATCACGTTCACAAATACCACGACCAGTGAGTCACCTGGCAACTGCTGTTTATGTTGTGTCCAAAACAGTCCTGTTTCTGCACGTCAGCCGTCGTGATAAAGCTCAGGTATTTATCCACGACAGGGACAATCCGCACTAAAAACACAGTATTAATAGCAATGACCAGTGTTACACTGCTATCTGATTATTTTATGACCTGCCAGGACGATTCAGATGGAAGACATTATTATCAGCGACCTTTCGCAACCGGAACACGGCCAGGCCGTACTGGATCTGCTGACCGAATACGCTCACGGCGATACCGGCGGTGGTGAAGGCCTGCCGGAATACAGTCAGCAGAACCTGATTGCAGAACTGCAGTCGCGCAGCAATCTGCATGTCATTCTGGCGTTTGTGAATGATTATCCGGCAGCCTTGCTGATCGCCATCGACAGCTTTTCAACCTTCACCTGCAAACCCATCCTGAACATTCATGATGTCATCGTCAGTGCCGGCTTCCGGGGTCAGGGTCTGGCCAAACGTATCTTGGCCAAAGCAGAGGAGCTGGCACTGATCAAAGGCTGTGGCAAGCTCACACTGGAAGTGCTGGAAGGCAACACCACAGCGCAGAAAGTCTACACAGACATGGGCTTCGCCAACTACCAGCTGGACCCGGAAATGGGCCGCGCCATGTTCTGGCAGAAGGTCTTGTAATAAACCTGTGGTGCAGCCACCGAAAGGCGGCTGTCTGCCGGACGCCATGACAGGCTTCAGCCTGATCATCAGCTGAATCCCAGAACGCCTCGCTCCGATATGGTACGCCAGCACCGTTCACTGAAAGCCCCACTCATTGAAAGCGCCATTCAATGAAAGCGCGCTTGTCTGATCGTCATACAAAAGAGGTATTTCTTTCAGTGGCTCCGCCATTCCACCTTGATCTTGTATCAAAACAGGCCACGCCGCCCTATACTCTGCGCCACAACTACGTACGGTAAACTACTGACTCCTCAGAAGCAGAGTTAATCCGGGTCAAACCTCAATGACCTGTAGATATAACCGGCCGCAAACACCGGTTAAAACACACCCATTTAGAACAACCCGCTAAGGAGCTTGCTATGAAGCTGCAGAATAAAGTGATCGCTATTACCGGATCAGGCCAGGGCCTGGGTCGTGCTATGGCCGTGCATCTGGCGAAAGAAGGCGCCCAGATCGCTGTCATCGACCTGAATCAGGAACATATGGACGAAACCAAAGCTCAGGTAGAAGCAGCAGGCAGTAAGGCAGCTACTTTTGTCTGCAACGTAGCGGATGAAGCTCAGGTAGAACAGACGTTTCAGGCAGTCAGCGCGCAAATGGGCGGTCTGCACGGCCTGATCAACAACGCCGGTATTCTGCGTGACGGTCTGATGATCAAAGCCAAAGACGGTGAAGTGAAAAAAATGTCACTGGCACAGTGGCAGGCCGTCATCGATGTGAACCTGACCGGTGTATTCCTGTGTGGTCGTGAAGCGGCTGAACAGATGATAAAAACCAATGAAGGTGGCTGCATCATTAACATTTCCAGCATCGCCCGTGCCGGTAACTTCGGTCAGACCAACTATTCTGCCGCCAAAGCCGGTGTAGCAGCGATGGCGGTGACCTGGGCAAAGGAACTGGCACGCTATAATATCCGTGCCAACGCTATTGCTCCGGGCTTTATCGCAACCGAAATGACTGCCAGCATGAAACCGGAAGCACTGGAGAAAATCTGTGCCGGTATTCCGGCTGGCCGCATGGGCAGCCCGGATGAAATCGGTGATGCGGCAGTCTTCCTGCTGGCCAACGACTATATGTCCGGCCGCATCATTGAAGTCGACGGTGGTCTGCGCCTGTAATCGTCAGGTCTGATGCATCCGTCATTCAGGAACAGACAATGACTGACTCAACGAATGCTCAGACCGATGCCCGCCAGCGTCTGTACACGGCACTGGCGGGCATTCCCGCTGGCTATGTCATTACCTACGGTCAGCTGGCAGCCCTCGCCGGATTCAGCCGTCGCGCCCGCTGGGCAGGCCAGGTACTGAAGCAACTTCCCCAGGACAGCCGCCTGCCATGGCACAGGGTCATTAACGCTCAGGGCAAAATCAGCCTGCCGGGCGACGCCGGTGAAAAGCAGCGTGCCTTGCTGGAAAGCGAGGGAGTGACCGTCAGCGATAGCCTGCGCATCGATCTGAGTTTATTCAGCTGGCAGAAAGCAGATACTGAATAAACAGCTCATTTCCCGCCATGGCCGAATAAAACCCCCTTATTTACGCCAACCTGACTTCTGCTGTCCCTGCCTTCTTCATCGTTACAACGCTACTAAGAAGTTAGCTCACCTACCGTTCTGAACCAGAAAATTCAGACTGCAATAGCCTGAGCCAAAGAGAACTCATGCTCACGGCCGCAGTTAATACTGCAACTGTATGCCGGATAAGCACCGTGATTCATACAGATAATGACAGCACGGAACCTGTTTTCATCGGGCGTTCTCGCCGACAGTGGCAGCCATAATAAAAAAGACTCCGCAGGGAGGACATAAAATGGCAAACGAATATTTTGATGTAATCATTATTGGCGCGGGCTTATCCGGCATCGGGGCAGCCTGTCACCTGAGCAAAGAATGCCCGGAGAAATCCTTCGCAATATTTGAAGGGCGCGATGCCATCGGCGGCACCTGGGATATTTTCCGCTATCCAGGCATACGCTCTGATTCTGACATGTTTACCCTGGGTTACGAATTCAAGCCGTGGACCAACCGCAAAGGCATTGCCGACGGTGCCGATATCCGTGATTACATCCGCGAAGCAGCCAATGAACACAGCATTACACCGCACATCCGCTTCGGCCATAAAATACTGTCTGCCGAGTGGCAAAGTGATCTGGCCGTATGGCAAATCACGGCCCAGCTGAATGACGGTGAAACCCGTTTATTCAGCTGCAATTATCTGATCAGCTGTACTGGCTATTACAGTTACGAGGAAGGATTTACACCGGAATTTAAAGGCCGTGAGCAATTCTCCGGCGAAATCATTCACCCGCAATTCTGGCCAGAAAACTACGACTATTCCGGTAAAAAAATCGTTGTCATCGGCAGCGGCGCAACCGCCGTAACCCTGGTACCGGCGCTGTGCGATAAAGCCCAACAGGTAACCATGTTACAGCGTTCACCCAGCTATGTGGTCAGCGTACCGCAGCAGGATCCGATGGTTTCCGCGTTGCGCAAAATTCTGCCACAGACATGGGCTTATCGCATTATCCGCGGCCGCAATATATCCATCACGCTGGCACTCTATAATTTCTGCAAAAAGTTTCCCCGTGCCGCACGCGGATTACTTCAGTTTGCAGTCAAAAGCCGTTTACCGAAAGACTTTGATATGAAGCATTTCACACCGAAGTACGCGCCATGGGATGAGCGCCTGTGTGCAGTTCCTGAAGGCGATATGTTCAGGGCGATGAGCTCCGGGAAAGCACAGGTGGTAACCGACCATATTGATCATTTCACAGCGGATGGCATCCGCCTTAAAAGCGGTAAGACGCTTGCTGCCGATGTGATTATTACCGCCACCGGCCTCAAAGTGCAGATGTTTGGTAATATGACGGTTAAAGTGGATGGTGACGTATTCGTACCGAATCAGAGTATGAGCTATCGCGGTGTGATGTTTGAAAATCTGCCCAATCTGGCCATGGTATTTGGCTACACCAATTCGTCATGGACGTTAAAAGCGGATCTGATTTCACGCTGGGTTTGCCGCCTGTTAAAAGCCATGGATAAAAAAGGTGCGCGCCAGGTAACGCCGCGTTGCAATTCCGCCGAAATGGAGCGTCTGCCATTTATCAATATGCAATCCGGCTATATCGCCCGGGTGAAGGATCAGATACCGAAACAAGGCAGTGAACGGCCGTGGAAACTGTATCAGAACTATTTCGCCGATATGGCCCAGCTGCGTCTGGCGAGTATGAATGATCCGGCACTGGAATATCGATCGCCAAATCAGCATGGGTATAAAAACCCGGCAGGCTCAGACAGCAGAGAAGAATCTTCGGCAGTAATGCCGAACTCCTGATCCTTAAATCTACTGTCGACCGGACAAATTCAGACAATAAAAATGCCGGCTTAGCCGGCATTTTTATTCTTCTTTTTTAATCAGGATAAACTCAGAGCTTACCTTCCGGATAAGGGTGAGCAATCACGTCATACGGATCACCATCACCACAGATCGCCGCCCACTCCTGCGAACTCAGCCATTCCAGCGGATCACGGCCACTCAGTTTGGCAAGCGCTGCCAGAGCATCGGCCCAGGTACAGCGATTGGCGAATAACAGCGCTTCAGTATTCAGTGTACCGCCCTGATTGATATAACCCAGAGCAACCGTATGCGCAGGCCCTAAATCCAGCATACGTGCGTGAGCCAATAAAATTTCCGGACGGGTGTGAGTCATAAAAACACGCTGCTGAACCCGTGCCGGGAACAAGGCGTCCAGCACGGATGGATCCGCCTGAATATCAGATTCATAACCATCGCGCGGAACCCTGAAACGGCCTGGTTCGAGCAGGTAAATCAGCGAGTGTGAAACGCCCTTCTGCTTCAAACGGTCTGACGCCTTTAAAGCCTGCTGTAACTGGAACGCCCCGCAGGCCACCAGCTGCAGATCTGCTGCGCAATTACCGCGTACACAAATAGCGCCGTCCTGCACCAGAGTCACTGCCTGGGCACCGCTAAAAAAGGTTGGTAAGACCGATTTCGGTACAACCATATTCCAGATCACACCGAGATCGCCGTAACAGGTTTTTAAACAGGCCATAGCCGTATTGCCATCTGCCGGGAAGACCACGCGCGACATATCTGACATCTCGCCCAGCATAGCTTCCGCCAGACTCGGGTCCTGATGGCTTTGCTCATTCTTTCCGTTTTCCCAGACATGGGAGGTCGAGATAACCGGCACACCCAACCATGGAGCAGGATCGTCAGCTTCTTTCTGATGGCGGGCAAAAATAATACTCTGCCGTAACGCTCCGAGCATTTTTGTGGCAAAGGCTTCATAAGAAACCACCAGATTTAAACCGCTCTGATTTGCCAGACAGGCACTGACCACGGCTTCTTCATTCAGCGCAGTAACTACTGCGCCATCAACCGCCTCAGCCACACCCTCTTCCGGATCAGTAACACGGTGTTTCAGCTGATCCAACGTCTGGTTCATGCGGTTGGAGCGCAGTTCATCCGGATTACCCACCCGGACTCTTAGATGAGGATTTACTTCGACAAGATCAATAAAATAATTATCAATCGCTGCCATCGGTGCGATCGGATCTTTTTGCCAGTGCGGGTCATGGCGGTTAATGGTGACAGCAACCGGTGGCAGCGGCGCTTTCGGCTGCTTAAGCTCATTAACAGCTGAACGCCAGACACTTTCCTCCTGCCACAGTGCTTTTGCACCGCGGACAAAATAGGCAAGCGCCTCAGAATCACGGCGCGGATTACTGCCCAAAGGTAAACCATGAGCGGCGTTCGTACCGGCTCCGGGGAAACCATAACCCTTAACTGTTTCAGCGATGCAGTAAGGCATTGGCACCGGATAACTGGCCATACCGCTGGCCACGGTTTCCGCCGCATTACTCAGGTGCTGTTCCATAAAATAAATGGCGCAAACAAAAGCTGCCGGGTCGCGCCCGTCAATAACAAAGGGCGCAAAACCCTGATTGCTCAGATGCTCCATAAACCATTCACTGCCGCCCTGCTGAGCAACTGTTGTGCGCTGATCAATGCGACGGCCATTGGCAATCATCACCGGACTGACCAGACCACAGTCTTCAGCCCGCCACCAGCGTGCCGCCCAATCGCTGCCACGCTGCTCTTCAAATGCACCGTCACTTAAGAAAGCGACCAGTCGTTGTCCCGGTAATGGCTGGTGCACATACTGCAGCCCGGCAAAGCCCAGATAGCCACCTTCAAGACGCGCACCAGCGGTATTAACATTCACATGACTGCCTAGTGGCGACAGAGGCTTACCATCCGGGCGTACGCGGTAATTATAAAAATCCTGCACGAAGCGACTGAGTCCTTCGTCGCTCAGCCCATATTCTTTTTTACGCTCTGGCAGCGCAGTACCTGTCAGCAATTGCAGGGCATCAATAGCAGCCACACAATGCCCCTGTCCCATCAGCCAGTCACGATGTTGGCCTGTAAGCGTATTGACCGCCATTAATGCCGCATAAGCCGGCACCATATTCAGTGATCCACCGGTATGCCCTTGTGGATCGCGTTTGAAATCCTCCGCGACCAGATCGCGGCCATCCAGGAATACGTGTTTGGTGTAGGTCATATGGACCACCAGCCACATCGCCTGGTTAGTAAGCTGATCCAGCGCCGTCAGCGTACGGTAACAGTCTGCCTTGCTTTGAATGAGACCACCTTCCTCGAGGGCGGTAGCCAGTTCAAACACCTGCAATTGTGTAGCTGCAGTATGTTTAACCACCCCACACCCTTCCGCCCAGGCAGCAAATTCCTCGTCGTATTCCCGGTGTTGCCGGGCTTCCGCTTCGATTTCTTTCTGTTGATACTGCTGGCTGAGTTTCTGGTAAAGATTAAGACTCATCAGTTTTCTCCATGCTGGGCCCGTAAGGCCATCTTTGCTGTTCGCCTTCAGGCCAGCGGTTTTTGCAACATGCTCAGTAATTCATTACAAAGCAGCGGTGTAATATCAATTGCGTTGCTGGTGTGCGGAATGCAATTGCAGGTCACTATGCCTGCAACCGGGCCGGCCAACATTTCTTCTTCGGCACCGGGATTGCCATTTTCTCCCTGCGAAAAAACCGCATGCACACCAATACACAGAGGTGGATTCAACCCCTGCGCCACCAGTTCTTCCGCGGTACGCAACATGGTGCGCCCGGTAGAAATAATGTCATCCACCAGCACCGGCTGATGTTCAGAATATTTCTGCACATCCGGGATATGGATCACCACATCACGGTCGCCGGAACGTGTTTTACGCAGCACCAGAAATTCGCATCCGGCCACGCCGGCTACTTCACTGGCCCATTGTTCACTTTCTTCATCCGGCCCGACGACCAATGGGTTTCTGACCTGATTTTTCAGATAGTCACCGATTAAATCGGTCGCATGCAAAGCCACCGCAGGAATACGGTAAATCTCACTGAGGGATTTATAGCGGTGCAGATGCGGATCGACGGTAATTAAATAATCGAAACTCTGGTTAATCAGTTCGGCAAAATATTTCGATGTCAGACATTCGCCCGGCTGAAAGCGGATATCCTGACGCATATAGGCCAGATACGGTGCCACCAGTCCAACGCGGGCCACGCCCATATCGCGCAGATGATGGGCCATAAACCACAAAGCCAGCGTTTTATCGCTGGGCTGATGCAGATGGCAGACCACAATCACATCGGCACCGGCCATATCCTGCGGCAGGTTAAAATACAGCTCACCATCGGGAAAATGGCGGCTCTCCAGTGCCAGTACCTGACACTCTCGTCCGGCATTTGTCAGCTGCATTGCCAGCGACCGTGCCAGCGACTCATGGCCATCAAGAGACAGAATACAGGTGCGCTTTACTGATGATTCAGCAGCCGCCTGAGCGCTTATATTTCCGTTCGTCATACGACTTCCTCTTCAATACGGATCACATCAGTATGACCATCAAGAAACTCCAGAGCGTAGGCCAGCTCTCCCGGGGCTTCAGCATAGAGAGTAAATAAAGGTGCCCCGCAATCGATAACGTCTCCTGACGCTACATGCAGTTCAATGCCCGCAGCCTTTGCATTTGGAGCCCCGGCCAGCGATGCCAGCTTGGCCAGAAAGCGGTTATTGAAATAAGAAACGACGCCTTTTTTCTCCGCCCGGACACAATGACGGAATTCAGCCATCTGTGGCTCATGAAATCCGCCCTGAGCCTGACAGATAGCTTCAAATTTTTGCATGGCCGCACCACTGAGCAACGTACTTTGCGCCAGCTCATAGCCCTGACCATCCGCAACTTTACCCGCCATTTCCAGCAGAATACCGGCCAGCTGTAGTGACTTTTCGCGCAGATCCTGCGGCGCGTGACCATCATTGCGCAGCACCTGTAACACATCCCGGGCTTCAAGCGCCGGGCCAATACCGCGGCCAACAGGCTGACTGCCATCACTGATAACCGTACGCACATCCAGTCCCAGCGCCTGGCCGGTTTTTTCCAGCAGGCTGCGCAGCGTCTGCGCCATTGTCTGAGAGCGGACCTTGGCCGTTGGACCAACCGGAATATCAATCAGCACCTGTTTCGATCCGGCAGCGACTTTCTTGGAAATAACCGACGCCACCAGCTGACCTTCACTGTCGAGATCCAGCGCCCGCTCAACACGAATGATGAGATCATCGGTTGGACTCAGGCTGACCGAGCCACCCCAGGCCAGACAGGCACCCTGTTCTTTTACGACGCTCTGCATGGCATCAAAGGACAATGCTACCGGCGTCATGGCTTCCATGGTGTCTGCCGTTCCGGCCGGAGAGGTGATCGCACGGCTGGATGTTTTCGGCATCAGCAGACCGTTAGCAGCAACAATCGCTACAACAATGGGGGTTGTACGGTTACCCGGCAGACCGCCGACACAGTGCTTATCGAGCACCACATCACTGTGCCAGTCAAACTGCTGACCAGCAGCAACCATAGCGCGGGTAATGGCGATGGTTTCATCCAGACTCAGGCGGTCGCCGGCGCAGGCAGTCACATAGGCAGACAGCTGAATGTCACTGTACAGGCCATTGTTAATATCACGCACAATCGCGGCGGCCGATTCATCAGTAAACGCCTGACCGTAGAGCTTGCCGCGCACAAACGACATGGAATCCACAGGATGGGCGTGACGGAAGGTCGCTTTGCTGCCTTCTTCAGGACAGCCCAGACGGTGCCACGCGGCCTCTGAAAGACCGGCCTGCTGGTGGGAAAGCAGTTCATTTGAAACCAGCACCAGGGTGGCGACGACACTTTTGTCCGCAACGCTGACCTCCACCCGGGTGTGAGCAAAAAATCCCTCAGAAATGGCAACATGACAATCCTGTCGCATATATACGACAGGTTCCTGATGGGTATTCACGCCCAAACGATGGAGATAGAGATAATCGGGATTGGATTCCATAAGCTTTCCTGATTTATGAAGCAAAAGTGTAGAAGTCTGGCCGCTTAACCGCCTTGCGGTAAATCAACCAAGCTTCAGACTCTGTTTCCCAAAGTGAAACGGGTCTGCCAAACTGCAGTCAGATGTGCATTATCCTTCAGAAGTTTCAGGAGTTACACCATGCAAGCCCCATTTCAGGTTCAGTTCATTGGCGCCACCGGAACCGTTACCGGCTCCAAATATCTGGTGAAATACGACCGCTATAAGATTCTTATCGACTGCGGCCTGTTTCAGGGGATTAAAAATGTGCGTAAGCGCAACTGGGCCGAATTGCCGTTTGCCGTTGAGGCACTGGATGCTTTATTGCTTACCCATGCCCATATAGATCACTCCGGTTATTTACCCGCACTGATGAAACAGGGCTTCCATGGTCCGGTTTACTGTTCAGAAGGAACACATGCTTTATGCAAAGTATTACTGCCGGATGCCGGTTACCTGCAGGAAGAAGATGCCAAATACGCGAACCGTAAGCGCTTCTCCAAACACGATCCGGCAGAGCCTCTGTACACCGAAGAAGATGCCCGTAAAGTACTCAAACAATTTAAACACCAGCAGGCCGGAGAAGTACAGGAATTACCTGGCGGTATGACGGCAACATTTACTCCGGTGGGACATATTCTTGGCGCCAGCGCAATTCGTCTGGAATATCAGGGAAAGAGCATCACCTTCAGTGGCGATGTCGGGCGCAGCAACGACATAATCATGTACCCGCCAAAACCGCTGGCCGCCACCGACTATCTGGTGGTGGAATCTACCTACGGTGACCGTCGCCATGAAGAAATTGATGCCGAAGCGGCAATCGCAGACATCATTAACCGCACGGCCAAACGGGGCGGAATTGTATTAATGCCGGCATTTGCCGTGGGTCGTGCGCAGCTGGTCCTGCATATTCTGCAGAAACTGCTGGCAGAAAAACGCATTCCGACTATGCCCATTTACCTCAACAGCCCAATGGCGATCCGCGCCACGGAAATTTTCTTTGACTTACATGAATCGCACAAATTAACCAAAGAAGACTGTGAGCGCATGGATGCGATTACCCACTACGTAAAAACGGTGGAAGAATCCATTGAGCTTAACAGCCGTAAATTTCCGTCGGTCATTATTTCCGCCAGCGGTATGGCCAGTGGCGGCCGTGTTCTGCACCATTTAAAAACCCTGATCAGTGATCCGAAAAACTCCGTGCTGTTTCTTGGTTATCAGGCTGCCGGCACCCGCGGAGACTCGCTTACACATGGAGCCGAGCATATTAAAATTCACGGTGAGTACTATCCCGTAAAAGCAGAAGTTGCAAACCTGCAGGCGTTATCGAGCCATGGTGATTACGTCGAAATCAGTGACTGGCTGAAGAAAATGCCAGGCCGCCCGAAGAAAGTCTTTGTTACTCACGGTGAAGCTTCCGCGGCTGACGCGATGCGCCGCCATTTACATGACGAATTCCACTGGGATGTGGAAGTGCCGGAATACCTGGATATCGCCCTGCTCTGACAGCGCTGAAAATGTAAGGCAGATTATGACAGACATAAAAACGCTCAGACTGTTTCAGGTGGATGCTTTTATCCGCCCGGCGCAGCGTATCGCCAATAGTGGAGTAATATTCTCCGGTAATCCGGCAGCAGTCGTGCCGCTGGAACAATGGCTTCCTGATCAACTGATGCAGGCCATCGCAGCGGAGAATAATCTGTCTGAAACTGCATTTTTTACCGGCTCAGACGGCCACTACCATATTCGCTGGTTTACCCCCGAAACCGAAGTGGATTTATGTGGCCACGCCACTCTGGCATCTGCCTGGGTCATTGCACAACAACTTCAGGACCAGAATAGCGAATACAGATTCACCACAGAAAGCGCAGGCGATCTGAGCGTTGTTGTAAGCGGCGAGCCATCTGATCCTCTGCTTGAACTTAACTTTCCTCAGCGGGTACCGGAAACTCTGGATGACGCTCAGTTAAAGAAAGAACTGAGCATTGCTCTTGGCCAGAATGTTGTCGCGCTGAGCAGCAGCCGTGATCTTGTGGTAGAACTTGAAAATGCAGAGGCGGTCATTGGCTGCATCCCTGATATGCACCGCATTGCTGAGCTGACATCAAAGTGGTTTGCGGTGATCATTACCGCCCGCTATGAAACACCTGAGTATGACTTCGTCAGTCGTTTTTTTGCGCCGTTGCAGGGAATAGCCGAAGACCCGGTGACGGGTTCGTCATTCTGCAGTCTTGCGCCCTACTGGGCTGAGAAGTTGAGTATCAGCCAGCTGAAAGCCTGGCAATGTTCAGCCCGTGGCGGCGATGCCGAACTGGAGATTCACGACGACAGGGTTAAAATCCGCGGACGCTGTTTTTCGTACCTGAGTGGTAACATTAACCTGCCAGCCAGTTGAAACGATTTCAAAAATCCGTCCGCCACTGCAAAAGATAACGGTGAGACTGGGTACGACTTTCAGGCTCATAGAAGGAGAGCGTACCGGCACTACCTCGCTCTGATGCCGCAGCCCAGCCATTGCGGAATCGGTAAGACAGCGACAGCTCGCTGGAGCGCCAGCTCAGCAGTGGATATTCTGCAGACAGCCACCATTCGTGGCCATCAGCCAGATCAACATCCGCCTTGCCGTAACCATAGTCAGTGAAATCCACCTCCAGCTCTCCGTTAAACAGCAGACGGTACCCACCCTTAACCTGCAGAAGGCGGTCGATGAAAACGACATCGTAGCCAAGACCAGCGGACACGAATAACCATTGATAGTATTCATCCAGCGCACCGGTAATATTGTTGGCGCGAATCATACGCTGCCAATCGGTTTTACCAGCAGATAACAGTAAAGCTGGAATATAGCCATCAGCATGGGTAAATGCCCCAACTTCATAGCTGCGGAAATTTTCATCCGTGGTTGTTCTGGAAGGCACACCCGACTGACTCTCGCCAATATACTGCAGTGAATCATAAGAGCGATGAAAACCAACACGCCAGCTGACCGCCTGCGTCACAGGGCCTGCTACGGAGACACTCAGGCTCTTCATCCAGCCAACTTCCCGGTCCAGCTCACGGCCACGCTGGTCGTACTCATGATACGACATACGTTCAACACCAAAGCCTGCTACCAGCTGATAAGAAGAAACTTCATCCTGCTCAGCATAAACGGCACAGCAGAAGACACTGCTCAGAAGCAGAAGCACGAAGCGGTTGTTACAAGTGTATGCAGACATCGTCTCTCTTTTATCCTTTGCCTTCTACTTTCTGACTTTAATCCTAAGCTTTTTAAAAAATAAGAAGCGACTGATTTCTTAAAACTACTCATCAATCACAGGCTCAAGGTTAATCATTACTGAAAACGGCCAAGTATTGATCAGAGCCGTGGCTTCCGTTTTATACCATATTTCCGCCGTGAATCTTTACAGCAATCAACGCAGGACTTAACCAGAGCACAGCACTGAAGCCCCATGCAAAAGAAAAAACATAAAGCACTTATCTCTGCGCAAAAAAATGGGGCTGCAATGCAGCCCCATTAATGCAATGAAGGTAATCGCCCGCTTACAGAGCAACACCGTCCAGTACGATAGTCGGTTCGTTACCACAACCGCTGAAAGTGACGCTCAATTCAGTGCCGTCATCATCGGTAAGCACGATGCTGCCACTGCCAATGCTGCCATCGCTACAGATGCTGATATTGCTGGCATCCAGTGTTACTGAACCGTATTCAGGATGGTAGAAGGTTGCTTCAACAGAGTACTGACCATCAATAGAGCTTACGCTCGCATCACTCACCTGGTAAGTGGTACCGTCAGAGCCCACGAACTGGTCGTAGTAGGTACAGTCGTAGTTGCTGTTGCACGTCATTGAACCTGTGATGCGCACAGTCTCGCCATTCATTGTGTAGGTCAGATTCCAGGATGAATAAGACAGCTCGTATGATTGGCTATCTGATTCAATAACATAGGTACCGTTAACAGTTTCAGTGATGCCCTCATAGGTGTACTGGAGGTTGTTGTAACGCAGAGTAGTACGTGTGGTGGAACCGCTGGTCGAGCTGGTAGCGTCCACAGTACCGTTCATAGTCATACTGTATTCACAGTAGTCATTATAAGTAATAGTAAAGTCATTTTCGGAGCCGGAGTAATTAACAGAACCACCACAGCTACCAGCGACGGTTTCGTCCACTGCCACAGGCATAGACAAGCTGCTCTGTTCAAAGCCAGCAACCGTTTCTGCGGTAATATCCAGCACAGTCTTCACTGCTGTAGAGTCTGCTGCTGCTAAAATACCGGTCGGAAGGTTGCCGACATCGGCACCGGATTCATCGCTTTCAATCAGATCACTGACGATCTCACTGGAGCTGGAAGCAAAATCAGAACTGTTATCGGTATCAAAACTGGCTGGCGTTGTGACACCATCGTACTCAACGATATCATCATCAGAACCGGAAGAGCTGCCGCCGCCTCCACCACCGCCGCCACACGCGGTAAGTACACCAGTCACTGCAAGTAATAAAAGATAATTATATTTTGACATTTTTTGTCTCCATGACAATACGAGGGCTTAGGCCGGGCAATATCCAGCAAATTGAATATACAACAGACATATTCCCAACACACCTCTGATTACACGATCAACATCATATTTTTACGCTGGGTAACAATTAATTTGATATCTGTCATTCTGTGGCAGGAAATAACCCTGACTACGATAACAAATGAATTACAGATCCGACAGAAAGGCTGTCTGAGATTGTATGTAGCAGCACTTTTAAAAATTCAGGTATTATTAATTTTATCATTACTTAATAACAACATAGTTATTAAGTAATAACTACTGAAATATACGTCGCGCACACGCTCTTTTCATACTTCAAAAATCTGACGCGAAACCTTGCGCAATGATTCGCCCGCTGACATCTGCTATTTGCTGCAAAACCCGTCTTTGACTAAGAGTCAATTATATGTCCTTATTGAGCGCCATATTTATGACTAAGGAATCAATGGTTGATCTGAGCTATAGTCTCTGTAGTGCCGTACACGGGTTTCATACTCAGCAGATGGTGAGCATTGCTCAGTAAAGATCAGTACAGAACAATTGCAGCCAGCACAGAGCAGTACTTATAACGCTTACATGAACAGAAGCCGCATCTAAGAGCGGGCGAAGAGCGGGTGACCAACAGAGAATGAACGTCCTTCCAGGCAGTGTAATCTCAACAGCTTATGTCGATAACGCCAGCAGGAAACCTGCGTACGGTGACAGGCTGCCTGAGGAAGAGAACCAGGGTTCTCGTGAGCCATATGAGACCATCAGCAAGCCCCAGACCGTCGCCGAATACATTCCTGCCTACCCTGACGACACCGAGCTACAGCAGTACCGGGAACGCCAAAACCAGAACGAAAGTACAAATAATTTCAGTAAAACATTTATGGCGTTTTCTTCCGATATGCCCGACACCAACAGCAAGGGACGATTCGTTGATATCACAGTCTGATAAAGGGATTTAAATCGAAGATAAAAACAGGAAGGAAAAGGGTCAGCAGTCCGCGCTGGCCCTTTTCTGTTTCATTTCCATTTTCTGTTTTAACTCTGCTCTGGTGCGCTTCTGCAACATTCCCTGCACCCATCCCTGCACCAAATAACACAACAGCAAAGAAGCTTTTCTGTTACCGGACTGCCGGCACAAGCTCCAATGAGTAGTCGTTGCAGCCATTAACGGTAACCCGCCAGGTGTCTCCAGAGCCTGTCATCGTGAACTGGCCAGAGCGCAGACCGGGTTCATCAAGGCACCGCTGCACACTGCGTTCAACAGCATAAGCCACCCGGCCAAAATCAGACAGATCAACCGCCCCCTGCTGCCAGCGATAAACCTGGCCTCCCGCGGAGTAAAGTATATCCGTCTGAGCTGAATCATCTGAATCAAAGAATACCGTGGACTCCAGCAGGTGATTGCCGGCAATGACCTGTTCATTCACGACTCTGCGGTTACGATAACGAACGTCCCGGCCTGCAGTGCTACCGGATACCGTTGAGACATGAGACTCACCTTCCACCCTCAGACGGGCCTGATCGCCGTTATCGTCGATAGTAAAGTCACCAGAGAACTCTGCACTGCGAACCCGGTCGTTGTACGCCGGCATAACACCGTTATCGGTATAGGAATGATCTGAATAAACAACATTTCCGCTGCCATCGAAAAAGACGCTGTCGTCGCAGAAACCAGTGAATACAACACCGGTATCTGTGTCCAGCTCCACTCTGTCTATGCCGGCAGCTTCAGGCGCACTATGCTGATAATCCGCTGTAATCTGTACCGTACCGCCGCAGTCGCCAGGCTGGTTATCGCTGTATTGACTGTCTATAGCAGAAGATGGCGATGATACTGACGGCGCCAAACCCAAAAATACCGCCTGTTCAATAAATGGCAGATAATCCAGATTATTAACAAAAGCAGTCATACTGACGATTTCCGGATCATAAATGATCTGAGAGTGTTGATAGTAATGATCGGATAGAGACTGCAGATACAGAAACTCTGCGACCTGCTCAGCGATCGCTGAGCTGTTGTCGCTGTTCAGTGCGGCTGGCGTACTATCGCCGGTAAACGTCAGGGTACGTACTTCCGGCACAGATGAATCACCGTTGCCTGTATTGCCGTTACCTGGATCGCCGTTGTTGCCATCATCCGGATTAGCAGCGATATCTGTATCTGCACCACCGGAAGAAGCACCACCGCCTCCTCCGCCACCACACCCCGTCATCAACAAAGAAACGCTGGCGACAGCAATAAAAGAGAGAGACTTCAGACTGCTTATACTACTTCCCATCTTATATCCTTAATTGTTCTGTATTGCTTAAGAATTTCGGTATATCTATTCGATTATCCCAATTAAACACAACCGGATAATTGGCATGACCAATTGTATTTAAAACCGAACAATTGTTTGGTTTTAACTTCAAATTAACTAATGAAACCTAGCGAATCAAATGAAATTCGTAAAGTTAAATATCCGAAAAAGATTTAAATAATGGATATCAAACAACTGCACTTAAACTTTCGAAAGGATAAAGGCAAGAGGAAAGAAGTCGTTCAGGCAATCAATGTATAGAGATGATTATCTTTTCTTTATTCACTATCAGTAATAATGGGATAACGAAGAATTCTTCTTCGCTATCCCATTCAATAATCAGCTCAGAACTCTGTAGGAGCCAAAGCGACAGTCGGTGCAACGCCACACCCATTAAAGGTAATCGTCGCAGCAGTAGAGAAAGCATCCCAGAACTCAATGGTTCCGGTATTAAAGCCAGAGCCATCGGCACAAAATGTTAGATCCTGAGCATCAGTGAATATTACGCCATAGCCGGTGTACGATGCTTCCAGACCGAGATCCAGATATCCCCCTTCTAAAGAGACACCTCTCAACTGGTGAATCAAAAATACTGATCCATCATAGGCGAGAATTTCATCGTTGGTGTAAGATTCAATTTCACTTTCTGAGTCATATGAAGACAGGTGAATTTCAGAGGATTCAACGATCTGACCATTAATAGTCAATCGCTTGTTATCGACTTGCTCACCATTACCAGCATAAACACTGGGGTCTGTACGGTTATCTGCATATTCAAGTCCGGAATTGGTCTTATTCTGCTGATAACGGCCGGTCAGCCCCTCTGCTGAGACAGTTACATCGACGATTAATTCAGCATTAACTTCGAATGAACCATAATCGTATCCACCTTCAGTACTGTCCGAATCGTTATAAAAACTTACATTACCCGCAAATTCTGCGGTTCCGGTAAATACGGTAGCATTCTCATTGTCTCCAAAGGAGTCATATACACAGTAATCTTCAGAGAAGTTGGCATTGGAATCTTGCGTAAGAAGGGTCTCCCAGGCAGCTCCGACCTCACTGTCTTCGCCATAGCGTTGCTCGACAGAGGATTCATAAGAGAGCTCTGCTGTCCCACCACACTGTCCTGCCCGGGTTTCACTGCCAGACATGGTGTTCTGGCCGACAGTCTCCAGATCCAGATCTAAAGCTGAAGTTGAGCGGCGACTATAATCCTGAAAGTAATAACCACCGTCTTCACCTAACAATTCTTCTTCCAGAAATTGCATTTCTGCCAGGTATGGCTGTACGGTTTCAACAAGACCTCTGCCATAGGTGAGTTTTATAATCTCTGCTGCCACGACATCCAGATCAGCCTCTGAAAGATCCGCGTCATCATCTTCACCGGTAAATACCAATGTTTCTGGCTGAGGATCAACGATCGGCTCTGGTGTTGGTTCAGGTGATGGCTCCGGCGTTACAACGACATCAGGTTCTCCGGAGGATGAACTGCTTCCACCACCACATCCAGCCATTACTAACGAACAGGTTCCTACCGCCACACATATAATATTTTTTAATAATTTTGATGAATCACTCATATACTTCCCTTAATTATTTCCTTTCAATTTAATTTCCCTACTATAAACAGGGCACCAAAGACATATCATTGCGACATATCAACTATTGGCTTCTGACTACTCTGGGCTTACAGATTTCATCCAGTGTGAAATCAGCGCCCCAGACATTGCCATTACATGCATTTTTCAGATTTGATATAACTTTGGAGTCGTTCTCCTCCCCATCAGTAACGATCAAATCTGAAAACAGCGGAAATGGCAAACCAGACATCAAAACGGAATCATCAGTCAGCGCAACAACCCCAAAATCACAATCCGCATCAGAAACGATCTGACGCCCTGCCTCAAAGAACTGGCACTCTGAACGGGACTGCCCTTCGTCAAATCGTGATATGTGCTTGTTGAAGTAAGCGACTGCTGATTTTCCTGCTTTCAAGGCATTATTATATAAACCCTCTGCCACACTATCTGCATCTTTCCCTGTCACTAACACAAGAGGGATCATGCCGCTGTTTTTTACAAGCTTTGCGAGAATCTTTTTATAAACGGAAAGGTCTGTGTAAGTGCCAATACCTGGCTGGGAATTTACCTCGCAGATAGCCGCACCGCTCTCCTTCCAGGATATTCTTATATCCGGAATCAATAAATCGACACCTGCCAGATCGAGTCTCAGCACTTTCACTGCTCTTATTGCCAACGCAGAATTATCAGGATGAACGTCATCAAAAACAGCAACAGGCATCCCCCCCGACGATACGTTAGAAATTCTGCGGAGCGTCACGACCTGATCGGGCTTTGGGATACTTTTTTCGGTCAGTTTCTGTTTAGCCAACATGAATTTGGCTTCATCATCAAACTCTATGCGCGTCAAAGCCGTACGTCGTTCATTTCCCCGCTCCGGACTTGCGTTAACCTGATCAATTAACTGCCTGACGGTCTTAACACCATCCCCTGTCACCTGCGCCGGCTGACGTTCAATAGCCCAGACAAGTTCACCCTCAAAGACCGTAAGACGGTAATCTTTCCCAGAGAAATGCTTTTCAAGCATGATTCTCCGGCCTTTTTCAGCGCTTTTAGCATAGGCTTCACGCAGTTCTTTGTCATTTTTGATTCCGGCAATTACACCATAGCCACGGTCAAGATCCAGCGGTTTCACTACAACCGGGTAACCCATTTTTCCGGCAAGATGTACAGCATCATTTACGTTATTCACGGTAACAGAAGGTTGAACCGGCAGCCCATTCATCCTCAGCATCTGAACCGTGGCCATCTTATTTTTGGCCATATTAGAGCCGACAACCGATGTCGTATCAGTAAAGGTACTGTCCAGCCAACGGCTGTTTGCGCCATAGCCAATCTGATGAGCGCGGGCAGGCAATGAAAAATAAGGGAGATTCAACTCATATGCAGCCCTGAGAAAAGACCACATGGTTGTAGACTTTAACGCGACCGAACGAATTTCAGCGAATATTTTCTGAAAGTCCTGCTGACGGGTATAGCGGCTTCTTGTTAAATCTTTCTCATGCAAAAGTGAGATAAACCAGGCAATTAACTTTGTAGTAACCGCCGCTGAAGCCGGCGTTACAGGCACCAGCAACTCAGCTTCAGTCTCTCTACTGTCGAGCACCTGACCTGACTGCCACACCGGAACCATGGCATCCATCTGAATATTAAACACAGCCGCCAGAATAAACTCTGAAACATCATGCAGAAAGTCTGCTGCTTCCGGAAAAACATGTTCACTAAAGTCTATGCCAGAAAGCTGAGAAGCTGCCTGACAGTAGCTACTGAAGTCGACATTTCCTTCAAGGTCAGTGCGTACAGATACAATAATGGAAGGATTGGGTAATCCTACCCGATATGCAGAAGTGGAATACTTTTTTTGACTAACTTTCCAGTTCATAAAGCCAGATAACCATATACAAAGTTATCAGTATATTACCATCAAAAAAAAAGAGGGCATAAGCCCTCTTTTCTTATCAAGCTACATCATTCCGCTACAGGAACCGGAGCAACATACGGCTCGATAGTTGGAGCAGTGTCACAGCCGGTAAAAGTGATGGTGCCATAAGCGTCATCATAATCACCGAACATAAGAGTACCAGCGGAGAAGCCAGAGCCATCGTCACAGAGCGTCAGTTCGTCACCTTCGAAGTAAACATAGCCAACACCAGACAATGCAACACTACCGCCTTCACTCAAATCAAAGACATTGTAATCTGGACGCGAGATCGCTACGTAATCCACCAGGAAAACCGAATCAGCAAAAGCAATCAGCTCTTCGGAATCACCAGTTTCGGTAGTTTCGTTATATACATAAGTTGATTTGTATGTGCGCTCAAGTGTCTGACCACGGAAAGTAAAGAGTTCATTATTAATCTCTTCATAATCCTCGCCGTAGCTAGGGGTTTCTGAACGTTCATCATCAAAATACGTGTTAGTTTCAGAGAAATCAAACTGATAACGAAGCGACTCATCTTCAACTGTAAAAGTCAGGTCGCCAGACTTCTTAACAGAATATTCGTCACGCTCGAAACCATCCTCGCCATCATAGTCTTCGTAGTAACTTTCAGAGTATTCACCTTCTAAATGACCCGAAACTCCGATCTGAGGAGCGCTTTCAGCAAGCATGCCAGGGCCTCCGTAATAGCTAAGCGACTGACAATAATCGTCAGAGAACTCGGCATTTAAAGTCATATCCTCAGTATAATCTTCACCGTAAGCACCTTCTTCTTCTGCCATACTGAACTCGTAAGAAGATTCTTTAGCAGCTGTAAACGTACCACCACAGCTACCCGCAACGGTCACTGATTCAGAGTCAGAAGCACCGGCGACCAGTTCCAGATCCAGGTCCAGAGCGTCGGTAGCAGAATAAGGGCCAAAACCGATATTGCCGAGGTATTGAAGCGGCATTCCATTAAACACGTTATCTACTTGACGAGGAATGGAACTGGTTACGTCATCAGCCATTTCCAGCAATACAGAAGCCAGAGTCACTTTAATTACTTCAGAACCCACGGCACTGAGATCAGCAGTACTGAAATCAGCATCATCTTCCGAGCCAGTGTAAGTCAGAGTCTGCGGAGTTGGTTCCGGAGTTGGTTCCGGAGTTGGTTCTGGTGTCGGTTCTGGTGTAACAACAGGATCCTGCTCATCAGACGATGAGCTGCTGCTGCCACCACAGCCAGCCATAACCAGAGAGCAACTGGCTACAGCAATGTAAGCAAGGTTTCTTAATGTTTTAGATGAGTTAGACATGAAAATTCCCTTCAATTATTTATATGGTTTTATTCGTCATACGTTCGCTACGGAATATGGCACCCCGAAATCTGACCATATGGCTTTAAGCTCACAGCGAAACAAAATAACAACTCAAAAAGCTATCATCATGTTCATAAATCTGTTGATTTCTATTTTTGCGCCAGATGTGAATCATTTATTCTGATGAATACATCCGCACTTTGTAAGGAGGGCATTAAGCCCTCCCACGTATTTTTATATTATTAGAGTGACACGATTGGCGTTACTGACGGCGCAACACCACAGCCATTGAATGTAATCAACATGGCCGTAGATTCGTCGTCATAAAACTCGATGGTACCGGTAGCAAAACCAGAGCCATCTTCACAGAAAGAAAGTCCGTTTCCATAAGCTTCGATCAAACCATACTCGGAATAATACGCATCAAGTTCAAGGCCGTAATCACCCTCATCCATCCACGCATCAGCGTAATCCAGAAGGAATACTGAGCCATCGTACGCCATTAAATCCTGCTCTGAGCTACTACTACTCTCGCCATTATAGCTATAGGAGTAGCTCTCTGTGGTTTCGATAACAGAACCATTGATGGTGAAACGTTCATTCATAGCATTCGTATTTTGCTGGCTAACAGTACGCGTTTCGCCGCGGTCGTCATCGAGCAGACCGCTGGTCGTACTGGCATCGAACTGATAGCGGCCATTGAAACCGGTAGCCGCAACAGTAATGTCACCAGCCATTTCCGCTGATCCGCTCACACGGAAATAATACCCACCATCGACCTCAGGAGTATCGAAGCCCTGATCAATGTAAAAATCCATCTCCCCGTTAAAGCTGGCAGTACCATTTAACAGTGGTGATTCATCATTTACGTAATATTCATCATTACAGTAGTCATCGGTCAGGGTAACCGAAGATGTACGTGACTCCTCATATTCCTCACCATAACCAATCGCTTCATCGTAACCAGAGTACTCACTGGCAACAGACTCATACTCAAATTCCGTAACGCCACCACAGGTACCAGCATAAGTTTCACTACCTGAATCAGAACCACTGATGACCAGAGCCATATCGAGGTCCAGAGCATCGGCGGAACTGAGCCCACGGCCGAAGAAATATCCACCAAAGTCACCGGCTAATTGACTGATCAGATCGTCCATACCGTCGAGATACGGTTCAGCAACTTCAAGAGCCACAGCAGCAAAAGACGCTTTGATAACCTCTGCCGCAACGGCATCCAGGTCTGCTTCAGACAGGTCTGAATAATCTTCAGAGCCGCTGTAAACCAGAGTTTCTGGCTGCGGATCAGGCGTTGGCTCCGGAGTAGGTTCTGGAGTAGGTTCTGGATTTACAATAGGATCTTGCTCATCAGCGGATGAGCTGCTGCTGCCACCGCCACAGCCAGCCATAACCAGTGAACCGCCGGCAACGGCGATGTAAGCGAGGTTTCGTAAGGTTTTGGATAAGTCAGCCATAATACTTCCCTTCAAGTAGTTTTCTGTCTTTTTCTGTGTGTCGCGTCAGGCCAGCAATACGCGGCGAGCGATCTTTTCTGCTGCCCGATTTCGCCAACAGACAGGGCCAAAACCCGAACCATTGTTCATCTCTCTGGACAGATAAATTTTGCACCGAGACAGTAACGCTTTGTAGCTGCTTAGTAAAGGATGTAATTTTTTGTCACGGGTGACATTTTTTGTCACCCCGGATATTAAAAAATGCCCGGAAAGCGGAATGGCCTGAACCGGATCATACGATCCAGAATAAGCATCCGCCTTAAGACGGATATTGAGCGGAAAAATGCATAATTACGCAAGAAGTCAGCAACATAGGAAGGAAATCGTTGTGACAAATTTTGTCACCAGCATGAGTATAAAGTCAGTCTGATTTTATAAATCATGCGCAATTATGACATTGATCAAAGTGCCGCAGTTTTGTAACAGAACAGGTGGCAATCGGATGCAAAAAGCTGGCGAATCAGTTCAGAGAGGCAAACAAATCATGGCTAAGATGCGGCGTCTCATTTGTCACCTTGAGTCGCACCTTTAAGTGATATTTCTCTTATTAAATACAACCCAAACTCCATTCCTTCGAACCGCTTAGCCAACACCTGATTAGCGACCATGCCTGAGTAATTTTCAGGCATAAAAAAACCGCCCTAAGGCGGTCTTTTCATCGCTGTTCAGCGAAGGTATTCAGCCAGCATTAAGCAGGCTGCTCTACACCTTTCATAGTCAGCTTAACGCGACCTTTCGGATCAACGTCAGCAACGTGTACGTTTACAACCTGACCTTCTTTCAGGTAGTCAGAAACGTTTTCTACGCGCTCTTCGCTGATCTGAGAAATGTGCAGCAGGCCGTCTTTGCCTGGCAGTACGGTAACGAATGCACCGAAATCAACGATCTTGCTGACGGTACCAGTGTAAGTAACACCTACTTCGATCTCAGCAGTGATGCCTTCAATCATTTCTTTCGCTTTGTCAGCAGAAGCTTTGTCTGCTGCGAAGATCTTGATTTCGCCGTCGTCGTTGATATCTACAGAAGCACCGGATTTCTCGGTGATGTCACGGATGGTCGCGCCACCTTTACCGATCACGTCACGGATCTTGTCAGAAGCGATCTTCATGCTGGTCATGGTCGGAGCGTTTTCAGACAGCTCTTTACGTGGCTCAGCAATCACAGCATTCATCTGTTCGAGAATGGTGAAACGTGCTGCTTTGGCTTTTTCCAGCGCGATTTCCATGATCTCTTCAGTGATACCTTCGATCTTGATATCCATCTGCAGTGCAGTAATACCTTCGTCAGTACCGGCAACTTTAAAGTCCATATCGCCCAGGTGATCTTCGTCACCCAGAATGTCGGTCAGAACAGCGAATTTTTCGCCTTCTTTCACCAGACCCATAGCGATACCGGCAACCGGTGCTTTCATTGGTACACCAGCGTCCATCAGAGACAGAGATGCGCCACATACGGAAGCCATGGAAGAAGAACCGTTGGATTCAGTAATTTCTGAAACCACACGCACGGTGTACGGGAATTCTTCGTGAGAAGGCATCATTGCCTGCACACCACGACGGGCCAGACGGCCGTGACCAATTTCACGACGGCCAGGAGAACCCATACGGCCAGCTTCACCTACAGAGTATGGAGGGAAGTTGTAGTGGAACAGGAATGGATCGTCTTTGGTGCCGTGCAGGAAGTCGATCATCTGTGCGTCACGGGCAGAACCCAGAGTGGTCGCAACGATGGCCTGAGTTTCACCACGGGTGAACATAGCAGAACCGTGAGTGCTCTTCAGAACGCCGGTTTCGATGGTCAGTGGACGAACGGTGTCGTTGTCACGGCCATCGATACGTGGAGCGCCGTCGATTACGCGCTGACGTACTACTTCGTATTTCAGTTCGCCGATCATCTCAGCGATTTCGTCTTTGGTGAAACCTTCTTCACCTTCAGCAGCGGCCAGTTTTTCAACAGCAGCGGCTTTGATTTCGTCCAGCTTGCCGTAACGCTCCATCTTGTCGGAGATGGTGTAGGCTTCGCCGATGGCAGCAGCAGTTTCTGCTTTAACCGCTTCGTACAGGGCAGTGTTCTGCTCTGCCGCAGCCCAGTCCCAACGCTGAACGTTCAGCTCAGCAACCCACTCGTTGATGGCAGTAATGGCTGGCTGGAAGGCTTTGTGTGCAAACAGTACTGCACCCAGCATTTCGTCTTCGGTCAGTTCGTCGGCTTCGGATTCAACCATCAGCACGGCGTCCTGAGTACCGGCAACCACCATGTCCAGCAGGGAATCTTCCAGCTGAGAATATTTAGGGTTGAGGATGTAACCTTCGTCTTCGATGAAACCAACGCGGGCGCCAGCGATAGGACCATTGAACGGTACACCGGAAACAGACAGAGCTGCAGAGGTAGCGATCATGGCGCAGATATCCGGATCAACGTCTTTTTCAGAAGACATAACGGTCAGGATAACCTGAACTTCGTTCATGAAGCCTTCCGGGAACAGAGGGCGGATCGGACGGTCGATCAGACGGGAAGTCAGGGTTTCTTTTTCAGAAGGACGCGCTTCACGCTTCAGGTAACCACCAGGGATACGGCCAGCGGCGTACATTTTTTCCTGATAGTGAACAGACAGTGGGAAGAAGTCCTGACCTGGCTTGGTGCTTTTCGCAGCAACAACAGTCGCCAGAACCTGAGTTTTACCGATAGTGGCCAGAACAGCGCCGTCAGCCTGACGGGCAATGCGACCGGTTTCCAGAGTGACGGTATCGTTACCGAACTGGAAGGTTTTTGTGTTAGCAACAGGTTTTGTGCTCATACAGTATGTGTTTCCTTTACGATTTCAGATCATCCTGCGCACTGCCGGTACTTCTAAGGATTGGCTCTTTTGCGCCCATAAAAGGGCAAAAGCCAATGGTTAGAAGCACCACCACTCAATCAGTGGGGTTGGCACCACAGTCTGGCAGGTTGTATGTGTATAAAGAGGGAGCTATCAGCCAGATACAACAAAAGCCCCGGAGGGCTTTTGCTGTAAGAGAGATCTTAGCGACGCAGACCCAGACGACCGATCAGAGCGGTGTAACGGGATGCATCTTTACGCTTCAGGTAGTCCAGCAGTTTACGACGCTGGTTAACCATGCGGATCAGACCACGACGGGAGTGGTGATCTTTACCATGCGCTTTGAAGTGGTCCTGCAGGCCAACAATGTTGTGGGTCAGCAGTGCAACCTGAACTTCAGGAGAACCAGTGTCGCCTTCAGCAACCTGATACTCTTTTACAATCTCAGCTTTCTTTTCAGCAGATAATGCCATCTTTCAAACTCCATAGAATGTGCATCAGGCTCAGCCTGACTGTTTAAAAAGCATTGCCACCGTGCACATTAACAGTGGTATGCGTGTGCCTGTCGGCACAGTTAAAAACGGGTTTTCATGACAAGGCTCAGACTTCAGGCAGGCTGACCTGCATAAGACGTCTCGCTTTGATCACGCCACCTTCGACAGAACCAATGCCTATCATCTGGCGAATCCCGGATTCAACGGCCCATAATTGTACAGACGTTGCATCCGCCAGGCCAGTATTTATCGGCTGACCCTGCAGCATTTTAGCAGCTTCTGCTAATGTCAGCGGTACTTCCGGCCAATCAGGAATGGCACTGTGTGGCGGCAGCAGCAGATTATCCAGTGCAGAGAAGTCCGCGTCATCGCCCTCTCCTGCCTCAATGGCCAGCTGCTCCAGTGCCTCAAGCGTCACCATCTGACCACTGTGATACGGCCCACAGGCGGTACGGTGCAGGCGGCTGACGTAGGCACCACAGCCAATACTTTCACCGATATCTTCGACCAGGGTACGGATATACGTGCCTTTGGAGCAGCGCACAGAAAGATCCAGCTGGGTTTCCCGGCGTTGATTCAGTGTCAGTTCAAAAATGGTAATGGTGCGGCGTTTCTTTTCCGCCACCGCCCGCATTTCTGCTTCTGACATGCCCTGACGGGCCAGCTCATACAGTGGCTTGCCGTCCATTTTCAGTGCTGAAAACATCGGCGGCACCTGTTCGACATCACCGCGGAAGCGGCTGAGCACAGCCTCAACCGCAGCGTCATCCAGCTCAGGCACCTGCGCCGTGCGGAAGACTTCGCCTTCGGAGTCACCGGTAGAGCGTACTTCCCCCAGCTGGGCTGTGGTGTCGTAAGCTTTATCAGAATCGAGCAGCAATTGGGAAAACTTGGTCGCCTCCCCCAAACAGATCGGCAATACCCCGCTGGCCTGAGGGTCCAGCGCGCCGGTGTGACCGGCTTTACGGGCATTGAAGAGGCGTTTCACCCGCTGCAGCACCTGATTCGAGGACAACCCCAGCGGCTTATCAATAACAATAATGCCGCTGATATCGCGGCCTTTTTTCTTACCCACGCAGTCGCTTACTCCGCACTGTCGTCCTGCTGATCATCATGATGACGGGACTTATCTTCGTCCGTCGCCTTTTTGATCAGGGAAGTCAGTTTCATACCGCGATCCAGGGTTTCATCATAATGGAAACGCAGGTGCGGTGTGATACGGGTACGCAGAATGCGTGCGAGTTCAGTGCGCAGGTAGCCTGACGCATCGTTAAGAATGCGTTCGGTCTGACGACGGATTTCGTCATCGCTTTCACCACGGGCACCCATCACTGTGAAATAAATATCGGCATACCCCAGATCTTTCGCCACTTTAACGTGGTTCAGGGTCACCATACCCAGACGTGGGTCTTTCATTTCAAACTGTATCATCTGCGCCAGATCCCGCTGGATCTGCTCACCAAGGCGCGATGTACGGCTGTAATCTTTTGGCATTTTATCCTCCGGTTTTACCGGCTTTACAGAGACAGCAAAGCCCGACACTCTGGCCGGGCTTTGCTGCTGAGTCTGATAATATGGGTTACAGCGTACGTGCCACTTCACGCACGTCGAAGACCTCAATCTGGTCGCCCGGGCGGACGTCCTGATAGTTCTTCACACCGATACCACATTCCATACCCTGACGAACTTCCTGTACGTCGTCTTTGAAGCGACGCAGGGATTCCAGTTCACCTTCGTAGATCACCACGTTTTCACGCAGTACACGGATCTTCTTGTTACGGTAAACCGTACCTTCGATCACCATACAACCGGCAATCTGACCGAACTTAGGCGAGTTGAACACGTCACGTACTTCCGCAGTACCAACGATTTCTTCACGCAGTTCAGGCTCAAGCAGACCGCCCATGGCTTTCTTAACGTCGTCCAGCAGATCGTAGATCACGCTGTAGTAACGCATATCAACGTCATTGGCTTCGACCACACGTTTGGCAGCGTTGTCAGCACGGACGTTAAAGCCGAACACCACGGCACCGGAAGCAACCGCCAGTGTGGCGTCAGTTTCTGTAATACCACCCACACCGGAGGATACTACGTTCACTTTCACTTCATCGGTAGCCAGCTTCTGCAGTGAAGCCACGATGGCTTCCAGAGAACCACGTACGTCGGTTTTCAGAACCACGTTCAGAGAAGCAACCTGACCTTCGCCCATACCAGCGAACAGTGCATCCAGCTTGGCAGCCTGCTGGCGCTGCTGATGTTGTTCCTTCAGTTTGGTTTCACGGAATTCAGCAACCTCACGGGCTTTCTTCTCGCTTTCCACAACCATGAAGTGGTCACCGGCGTCCGGCGTACCATTCAGACCGAGAATCTCGACCGGAATGGATGGACCAGCTTCACCAGTCTGCTGACCATTTTCATCCAGCAGTGCACGGGCACGGCCGTAGCAGGTACCGGCCAGAACGATGTCGCCTTTGTTCAGCATGCCGTCCTGAACCAGCAGGGTCGCAACCGGACCACGTCCTTTATCCAGACGGGATTCAACCACAACACCCTGTGCCGGACCGACAAAGTGTGCTTTCAGTTCCAGCAGCTCGGCCTGCAGCAGAACCGCTTCAAGCAGCTCTTCAATGCCCTGACCAGTGTGTGCAGATACCGGGATGAATGGTACGTCGCCGCCCCAGTCTTCCGGAATCACATCACGGGCTGACAGTTCGTTTTTAACACGATCCGGATCAGCAGATTCTTTGTCCATCTTGTTGATGGCAACCACCAGAGGAACGCCAGCCGCTTTTGCGTGCTGAACCGCTTCTTCAGTCTGAGGCATCACGCCGTCATCGGCAGCGACAACCAACACGACGATGTCGGTCACATGGGCGCCTCGAGCCCGCATTTCGCCGAAGGCCGCATGGCCGGGCGTGTCGACAAACGTGATCGGTCGGTCGTTGTGAGTGACCTGGTGGGCGGCAATGTGCTGGGTGATTCCCCACGCCTCGCCGCCCACGACATTGGTCGAGCGGATGGCGTCCAGCAGAGTGGTCTTTCCGTGGTC
>NZ_DJIO01000007.1:0-11036 GCF_002433655.1 Thalassolituus sp. UBA6592
GCACCGCGACTATTCTCTCTGCACGGCCCCTTACCAACAGACATTTTATGCCCACAAAAGCTCACCAAAAATTTTTTCAATACTGCCCCTTGAATCCGCTTTCAGCGCCCCTATTTTATTAATCAGAAAAGCTCTGATCAGGCTTAAAAATTCGCTGCAGCCACTCCCGAAAATAGTGGCGGTACGCTTTATTAATCTGTTATTGATGTTCTCACAGGAGGATGTTTTATGAGCTTATTCCCTACTACCCGTTCCAGTTTATTCGACGACCTGTTCAACGACGTTGCCTCCGGTTTTTACGTCAAACCACTGCATGGCCAGGGGCTGCCTAAACAGATCAAGGTACAGGTCGGTGAAAACGCCGAAAGCTACAGTATTCAGGCGGAATTACCCGGCGTAAATAAAGAAGATATCCATGTAGATATTGATGGTGCCGTAGTCACACTGAAAGCAGAAGTGAAGCAGCATGACAGCCAGAAAGACGGCGATCAGATACTGCGCAGCGAACGCTACTATGGCAGTGTATCGCGAAGTTTTGAACTACCACAGGAAGTAGAAACAGAACACGCCAGCGCAAAATACGAGAATGGCATTCTGATTCTTAACCTGCCAAAACGTCAGCAGAAGGCCGGCACCAAACGACTGGAAATCCAGTAATTCCGGTTATATTAAATATCTGCACAAGCCCGGATTTATTCCGGGCTTTCTGATAACCGCTGAAGTAATTTCAGCGCCTGTTCTGCTGTTAACTCTGACGGGTCGAAGCTGTTTTGTCCTAACTCGGACAACAGGCTGTAAAAATGATCCGACGCCGGCGCAAATCCCATCTGCCATTCGTTAAACATCGGCTCATCAATTTCCTGATAACTGATGATCACAACTTCGTCATGACGGGCATCTTCTGCGATGCTCAGATATAGCTCGTTAACATCAGCCCGTTCACCTTCCAGCGCCTGCAAAAAATAACGCTGTTCGTAACATAACATGCCACAAATATGTAACGAGTCGTTATTGGGTCGTGCAACATCCAGTATCTGTTGCACATCAAGCAACGACATATCCCTGGTCGCCAGTGAATAATAGACAAGACGAACGTTCATAATTCGCTCCTGCATGGACAAGTTATTTAGTAAACAAGCCATATAGCAAACAGGCTATATAACCAAAGATAAATCACAGCATTCACGTCATTGCAGACTGATATAAGCTTCGCCGCCGGGAACGCTAAGCTGAGTGTAGACCAGAGCGGAGATATGTATGTCTGAGCATAAGCTGTCTTTTTCACCAAGTATTCCATGGGCATTGATCGGCTCTCTGCCATTCACTGGCGACGAGCAGTCCGCTGCTCCTGTGCCTGTTCCTGCTGTACCGCCCGGTGCAGATATCTGGCCGGCAGAGGGTAATAAAGGCCTGAAAAAGTGGTTGAAGAAACAATGGGAGTTACCGGTTCTGGTGGTGGTATTCCCGGGTCAGGACGTTGATACCGAAACCGAACTGCTGCAGTACCTGCGCCAGAATCTGAAGAACCAGAACACCCGCCTGATCTGTTTTGCTCCTGAGGCAGTACGCGCACAGCTGCTGCCGGATCTGTGGCGCTTTAAGATTCATCACCTGCATTTGCTCAGTGATTTAACGCCCGAGTTTCTGTCTGGCCTTATCATGCGAGAATGGCATGAGTTCAACGCCTTTGAGAACCAGCGCCAGCGCCGTAATCATGAGCTGGAACTGCTTACCTTTCTTGCCCGTATGAACCGTGAGGCGGATTTCAGCTCAGCCCACGTTTCCGATCTGGCCGCTCTGATGCAGGCGCTTATTCAGGCTGATGTGTTATTGCACGTCAGTAAAGCCGGAGAGCTGCAGGCTGTTTATCCGGCTCCTCAGGGTATCAGTCCGGCATGGCAGGACATTGCTGACCACGCCTTACAGAGCAATATTCCCGATGACCGCCCGCTGCTATTGAATCTGGATAAAAATCATCCCCTGCATCATGCCGCCGCCGCGATTCATTGCTCCGCACTGAGCGCCAGTATTATTTTTCCGCTGCGCTGCTATGAACATAAGAGTCATTACTTTATTGCCTTCCTGAATGAAGCTGCGATCAGCCAGCTGGATGTTTCGCGCCTGAGTCTGCTGGAAAAAACGGTGGAGCAGGTGCGTACTCAACTGGAACGTCAGGTTTCAGAGGAAAGATTAAAAGCCCAGTATCAGCGTTTGCAGAATACTCTGTCGAAACTGCACGAAACCCAGGAGCAGCTTTACCATTCGGAAAAGCTGTCAGCGGTCGGACAACTGGCTGCCGGTATCGCCCACGAAATTAATAACCCGGTGTCTTTTATTCTCAGTAATTTTGAACCATTGGACGAGTATATTCAGACTATGTCGCATATGCTGAAGCTGCATGAGGAATTCACTCACGCTATGGTTCTGGGTGATGACGTCATCGGCAATCAGCTGCGCCAGCAGATCAGCGAAGAACGTGAAGCAGCGGATCTCGAATTTATGCTGGAAGATATTTATGCACTGGTCAATGATTCACGCAAAGGTCTGAAGCGGGTCAGTGAAATCGTTACCAACCTTCGTACTTTTTCCCGTCGCGATAACCTGGATTCCTCTCAGTTTGATCTGAGCGAATGTATTCACAGCGCCATCGGCTTAATGAAGTATCAGCTGCATGCGGATATAGACACCCACATTGAAATGCCGGAAAAGGCTTTAATCGAAGGTAACAGCGGCCTGATAGGTCAGGTGGTTGTTAACCTGATTCAGAACGCTGTCCATGCTGTTGAACATATAAAACAGCCTGAATTCAGTTTGTGTTTATTTGCTGACGGGACAAACTGGATATTAGAAATCCGGGATAACGGCGAGGGTATTGCCCCGGAAATTAAAGACAAAATTTTTGATCCATTTTTTACCACCAAAGAAATTGGTAAAGGCACCGGACTGGGACTATCGACCGTGTACAGTATTATTCAGCGCCACAAAGGGCAGATACAGGTCAGCAGTGAACCGGGGAATACCTGCTTCCGTATCAGCCTGCCGATGGCAGCAGGCTGATACCAGATACTGAAACTGGGTTATAAAACAGCGACAGAAATCTGATTTTATGAACTTCAGCTGTTAATCAGGTAGTCGATATATTCATCCCGTAACGAACGTTTCTGCAGCTTTCCGGTCGCCGTGTGCGGCAGCTCGGACACAAATAGAACGTCGTCGGGCAGCCACCACTTAGCCACATGCCCTTCCAGATAAGTCAGAATATCTTCTTTGCTCAGGTTGGCACCTGCCTGCTGGACGATAAACAGCAGAGGCCTTTCATCCCATTTTTGATGGCGCACGCCAATCACGCAGGCTTCCATTACCTGCGGATGGCCGACGGCGGCATTTTCCAGATCAATACTGGAGATCCACTCGCCGCCGGATTTCACCACGTCTTTGGCACGGTCAACAATCTGCAGATAGCTGTTTTCATCTATCACAGCGATATCCCCGGTATCAAACCAGCGGTTGCCCTGAGCATCGATAAAAAAGGATTCCGGTTTTTCATTTTTGTAATAAGCATCCAGCACCCAGGGGCCGCGCACGCGTAAATAGCCGCGGGTTTTGCCATCATGAGGCAGAGGCTCATCTTCTTCACCGAAGATTTCCAGCTGAATACCGAACATGGGTTTACCCGCGGTGGTCTGCAGACGATAACGTTCGTCGTCACTCATACTTCGCATGGCTTTGGTTGGTGCACCCAGTGTGGCCAGCGGTGAGGTTTCTGTCATGCCCCAGATAGGTAATAAATACACACCGTATTCTTTATCCAGCCGCTCGACCAGAGAGCGCGGTGACGCCGAACCACCTACGCCCACGGTTTTTACCGAATCCATGTGTTTGTCTTCTTTTTTCAGATAGTCGATTAAGCCAAGCCATACCGTCGGTACACCGAGCATTAAATCCACCTGTGCGTAATCAATTAATTCATGCAGGCTTTTGCCATCCATGCCGTCACCGGGCAACACCAGGGTGGCACCGGCTATGGGCGCGATATACGGCATACCCCAGGCACAGACGTGGTACATAGGCACCACCGGCATCACCACGGAATCGGCAGAAATATTCAGCGCATCGGGATTACGGCTGGCGTAGGCGTGCAGTACGGTGGAGGCATGGGAATATAAAACGCCTTTCGGATTGCCAGTGGTACCTGAGGTGTAACACAGGCAGGCGGCGGTATCGGCGCTGAAATCCGGCCACTGAAATTCTGCAGAATGAGCGGCAAGCAGGGCTTCGTAATTCATCGGGTTGGGCAGTGAGGTTGCCGGCATCTGATCTTCGTCGATCATAAAAATAAAACCGCGCACCGAGGTCAGTTTGTCGGCCACAGGTTCCAGCAGACGGGCAAAGCAGGCATCAAGAAACACGTAGCAGTCTTCCGCGTGGTTAATGATGTATTCGATCTGCTCGCTGTATAAACGTGGATTCACGGTATGACAGATGGCCCCCATGCCGGAGATGGCGTAATAGCATTCCAGGTGGCGATAGCCGTTCCACGCCAGCGTCGCCACCCGGTCGCCGGGTTTTACTCCAAGAAAGTCCAGCGCATTAGCCAGCTGCTTAGAACGCGCTAAGGCTTCACGGTAGCTGTAACTGTGAATATCGCCCTCCAGCCGGCGACTGATAATCTGCTGGTTGCCGTGATGCGCAGCGGCGTATTCAAGCAGGTCAGAAATAATTAATGGCCGGGTCATCATGTGGCTGGAAGCAGCAGGGGTACAGGTCGGAGTCTGTGCGGCGGGGCTGTTATTCATATCACTGTCCTGTGTGATTTTTGATCAGAGTAAGACGGATGTTCCGCCTTCGCCAGCCGCAGCGGCCACTTTGTTCACTGATGATCTGCCGCCCATAAAAAAGGGCAGCTGAGGCTGCCCTTTTTTATGTCTTAAGCATTAACGCACATGCTTATTTACCGTGTCGTGCACATTACCACTCAGCGCTCAATCGCCAGCGACACACCCATGCCACCACCGATACACAGAGTCGCCATGCCTTTCTTGGCGTCACGACGGATCATTTCGTGCAGCAGTGTCACCAGAATACGGCAACCGGATGCGCCAATCGGGTGACCCAATGCAATAGCACCGCCATTCACGTTGATCTTGTCGGCATCCCATTCCAGACCTTTGTTCACCGACAGCGCCTGCACAGCGAAGGCTTCGTTGGCTTCGATCAGATCCAGATCGCTGACGCTCCAGCCCGCTTTCTGCAGACATTTTTTGGTTGCCGGAATCGGACCGGTACCCATGATTTTCGGATCAACACCGGCATTGGCGTAAGCCGCAATGCTGCACAGAATGGGCAGGCCCAGTTCTTCTGCTTTGGCACGGCTGGTCAGCATCACAGCGGCAGCACCGTCGTTCAGTGATGAGGCGTTACCGGCAGTTACTGAGCCATCTTTTTTGAAGGCTGGGCGCATCGCGGCGAGTTTGTCCGCAGTGGTACCGGCGCGTGGGTTTTCGTCGGTATCAAAGACCAGCGGATCACCTTTGCGCTGTGGAATCGTCACCGCAGTGATTTCGTCTTTGAAGGTACCGGCGGCAATGGCTGCCACAGCTTTAGCCTGAGAGGCTGCAGCGAAGGCATCCTGCTCTTCACGGCTGATGCTGTATTCGTCAGCGATGTTTTCTGCAGTGATGCCCATGTGGTAGTCGTTAAACGCATCCCACAGGCCGTCACTGATCATGGTATCGACCATGTTCCAGTTGCCCATACGCTGACCGTTGCGGGAGTTTGGCAGCGCGTGCGGTGCGTTCGACATGGATTCCTGACCACCGGCAATCACGATATCGGCGTCGCCGCATTTGATCGACTGTGCCGCCAGATGCAGAGCTTTCAGACCGGAGCCACACACCTTATTGATGGTCATGGCCGGTACTGTGTCTGGCAGGCCCGCTTTAATTGCTGCCTGACGCGCCGGGTTCTGACCACAGGCTGCGGTCAGCACCTGGCCCATGAGTACTTCATTTACCGCAGCCGGATCGATTCCGGTTTTGTCCAGCAGGGCGCGGATTACGGTGGCACCAAGGTCTGTGGCCTGTACACCGGCCAGTGAACCGCCAAAAGTGCCGATCGCGGTACGCGTTGCTGCTACGATCACTACGTCTGTCATGAGTTAGCCTCCGATCAGTTTGGAACTCAGATATTGGGTACTGCAATCTGACTATCACATTCCTGTTGACCGGAATATGACGCGCCTGTGGATATCGGTCCTGCGGCTGAGTATCAGTTGCGGAAAATACGGTGATGCGCAGTATAAACCAAAGTAGAAGTACGTAAGAGCCGCACTTTTGTCTATTTCACTCTTTCCTCTAAGTGATTGACAAAGGCACAGAAAAAACGGTTATGACGGAGGGAATATCCAGTGTGAAGTACACCGGAGCCCACGGCTCCGGTGCCGGCCTGCCGCAGGCGGCAAATGCGCTTAATGCCTGATGTCTGGGTGGGGTCTGGGCCCGGACATTACTCGCGATGATCGCGTGCCAGACGGTCCAGCGCGCCTACATCCAGTACCGGCGAGGCATCAATATGCTGGGCGTCCATCATATAGGCGACCCGTTCAAGCGAGCTGAGAATCATGGTCTGCTCCCAGTCATGCAGATCCTGAAACTGCTGAATAAAGCTGTCCTGCAGCGGCTTGGGCGCGTCCACCAGAATATCGTTGGCCGCCGGTGTCAGGTACACAAATACCTTTCGCTTATCACTGCTGCCACGTTCACGACGCACCAGACCACGCTTTTCCAGGCGATCAATAATGGTCGTCACAGTGGCCTGAGACAGGCTCACCTTCTGAGCAACTTCGCCCACGGTCAGTTCTTCCTGCTGACGCAGTAGTTGCAGGATCAGCAGTTGCGGGGCCGTAAGCCCGGAAATTTTACTCAGTTGGCGGGAGTGCAGATCCGTAGCACGGATGATGCGGCGAAGTGCGACCAGCACTTCTTCATAGCGGTTCATATCGTCGTCCAGGCTAGCTTTGTTCCGGGGCGCAATATTACCACCATCAAGACTATAAAGGCTCATTTTCCCTCCTTTGCCGACAGCTCCCGCAGGTAACTGATATCCAGCGCTACAACCAGCTCATCGTCGACCTGCACAGTAGCGGGAATAGCGGCCTGTGGCGTATGCGGTTGTTCGATGTCGCGTTCATCCAGCTGCGCGATTTCCCCGACCCGGTCGACGGTCAGTCCAATGGTTTCACCGGGCAACTCCAGAGTCATCGTGCGGCTGTCTTCATCGGCGTCCGTCGCTGGCAGACCAAGCAGTAAACGGGCATCAACAACAGTGACGATTTCCCCACGGGAATTAATGATGCCTTCCACCATCTGCGGTGCCGCTGGCACCGGTTCCGGCCGCGACCAGGGGCTGACTTCGCGGATGTCTTTTACCGGCAAAGCGTAGAGGGTGTCCTCAAGGGAGAATGTTAACCAGGGCTGTTTGTCCATATTGCTTTAAATATTATTTAGAGTTGTAAATAGTTTTTTATGATGCTAAATTGTTTAGTGTTCTAAGTAAATAGCAGGCGCCGTAATGACAAAGTCACTATCAGCATTCAACAGGAATGCAGTGATTTAGCTCGGTACGCGGCTTCTGAACCCAAAAATGGACCCTTATTCGACAACCTCGAATCAAAAAAATGTTACAGCTGAATGTAATTTCAGCTTCCGTAAGCCGGTTTCGACCGATGGATCTGACGTCTTTGCTCTGGTAGAGCGCTGTAAACCTTTAGATGTCAATTCAATGTACTGCAATCTCCTGCAGTGTTCCCACTTTGCTGATACGGCAATCGTCGCTGAGCGTGGTGGTCAGATGGTTGGATTTATTTCCGGCTACCGGCTGCCACAGCAACCTGACGTGCTGTTCGTCTGGCAGGTCGCGGTGGATGCTTCCACCCGGGGACAGGGGCTTGCCAGTCAGATGCTGATGCAGTTGCTGATCCGCCTTGGCGGCCAGGTACAGCATCTTCACACCACCATCACGCCGGACAATCAGGCGTCGTGGAAAACCTTTCAGCGCCTTGCTGCAACGCTGAATGCCCCGCTCAATGACCGCGATATGTTTGACCGTGAACAACATTTCAACGGCGAACACGAGACAGAGAAGCTCGTGCATATCGGCCCTTTCGATCTTGCTGCCATTGCTGATCCGGCTCTGCAGGCAAGAGCGAAACACACAACACAGATACCGTCACAGACAACGATACAGGAGTAAAACACTATGGATATTTATGAAAAGTTCGAATCCAACGTGCGTGGTTACTGCCGCTCATTCCCGGTTACTTTTACCAAAGCGCAGAACGCCACACTCACTGACAGCGAAGGCAACCAGTACATCGATTTCCTTGGTGGTGCCGGCACACTGAACTACGGCCACAACAATCCGAACTTCAAAGATGCGCTGATCGACTACATCCAGGGCGACAACATCACCCACGGTCTGGACATGCACACTGAAGCCAAGACTGCGTTCCTGGAAACTTACGAACGCCTGATCCTGAAGCCACGCGGTATGAAGAACTACAAAATGCAGTTCACCGGCCCTACCGGCACCAACGCTGTGGAAGCCGCGCTGAAAATTGCCCGTAAAAATACCGGCCGTACCGATATTGTTTCGTTCACTAACGGTTTCCACGGTGTTACTCAGGGCGCGGCCGCTGTGACCGCCAATGGTAAATACAAGAAAGCCATCGGCATGCCGCTGCCAGGCGTGCACTTTATGCCGTTTGATGGCTATCTGGGTGACTACAACACCCTGCACTATTTCGAAAAAGCGCTGCAGGATAAGTCCTCAGGTCTGGGTCATCCGGCGGCTGTGATTGTTGAATGTATTCAGGGCGAAGGTGGTCTGAATGCCGCATCCGGCGCATGGCTGCTGGGCCTGCAGGCGCTGTGTAAGCGTTACGACATGCTGCTGATCGTCGATGATATCCAGGCGGGCTGTGGCCGCAGCGGTACCTACTTCAGCTTTGAAGAATTCGGTATCGAACCGGACATCATCACCCAGTCCAAATCCCTCAGTGGTTACGGTCTGCCAATGGCCATTGTGCTGCTGAAAGCAGAACTGGATACTTGGGAGCCGGGTGAACACAACGGTACGTTCCGTGGTAACAACCACGCTTTCGTCACCGCCACCAAAGCGCTGGAAACCTACTGGGCCGACGACACCTTTGCCAAACAGGTACAGGGTAAAGCCAAACTGCTGCGTACCCGCCTGAAAGAAATTCAGGCCGAACACGGTGGCCAGCTGAAGCACAAAGGCCGCGGCATTATGCAGGGTCTGGAATGCGCCAACGGTGATATTGCTGACAAGATTACCGAGCTGGCATTTGAACGTGGTCTGGTGATTGAAACCAGTGGCTCCGACGGCCAGGTGGTTAAGGTTCTGGCGCCACTGACCATTGAAGAAGAGAAGCTGAAAAAAGGTCTGGAAATTCTCGACACCTGTATCGGCGATGTTATGGCCGAACAGATTTCCAAAGCCTCCTGAGCCGCTCAGCTATCAGCAGCGCCCCGGCGCTGCGCTCAGCTCCCGACATTAACTGAATTCAAAGGATTTAACATGATCGTCCGTACTCTAGAAGAGTGTGAAAATTCCAACCGTAAAGTTGAAAGTGAAACCGGCACCTGGAACAGCGTTCGTATGGCGCTGGAAGAAGACAAAATGGGGTTCTCTTTCCACATCACAACCATTTACGCCAACACCGAAACGCCGATCTGGTATCAGAATCATCTGGAATCTGTGTACTGCATCAGCGGCGAAGGTGAGATTGAAACCGTTGACGACGGCAAAGTGTATCCAATCAAACCCGGTACTCTGTACCTGCTCGACAAACACGATCAGCACCTGCTACGTGGTTTTACTGAAATGAAAATGGCCTGCGTATTTAATCCGCCATTAATCGGTAACGAAGTGCATAACAAAGACGGCGCGTATGAGCTGTCAGGTGAAAAAGTAACTGACTGATTATTAAAAAAGAGCTGTTGTCCGCAGTGATCGCAGCCCGCTGTCCCGCACAGACAGCACACAATACATGGCCGGTAATCCGGCCATTTTTTCAGTTACTTATTTCTGACAGGAAGGTCTCTCATGACAAACAACACCATGCACAGTGTTGAGAAAATCGGCGGTACTTCTATGAGCCGCTATGACGACGTTTTAAGCAATATCTGGTTACGCCCGAAAACCCTGGCTGATGGCAGCAGCACTCTGTATCAGCGCGTATTTGTGGTCTCTGCTTACGCAGGCATGACTAACGGCCTGCTGGAGCATAAGAAAACCGACGAAGCCGGTGTTTACGCACTGTTTGCCGAAATGGACGAGAAACGCCCATGGCAGGACAAGCTGGACGAAGTGGAACAGCAGATGCTGGCCATTAATGAAGATATGTTCGCTGACGACGCGCTGATTAAAAAGCGTTCCGACCAGTTTATTCAAAGCCGCATTAATGATGTAAAAGAATGCCTTGAACACCTCGAAGTGGTATGTCACTTCGGCCACTTCCAGCTGGATGATCACCTGCACCGCGTTCGTGAAATGCTCAGTGCCCTGGGCGAAGCCCACAGTGCATTCAACTCTGTTCAGCTGCTGCGCAAACATAACGTAAACGCCACCTTTGTGGACCTGACGAACTGGCGCTCCGATGATCAGATGGGCCTGGATGAACATATTTCATCTGCCTTCAAAAACATCGATTTCGCGACTGAAATGCCCATCGTTACCGGTTATACCCAGTGTCGCGAAGGTCTGATGCGTACCTTTGACCGCGGTTACAGCGAAATGACCTTCAGCCGCATTGCCACCCTGACCAATGCGCCGGAAGCGATTATTCATAAAGAATATCACCTCAGTACCGCTGACCCGGTTCTGGTTGGAGACGGTAAAGTCCATCCGATTGGTCAGACGAACTACGACGTTGGTGATCAGCTGGCAAACCTGGGAATGGAAGCGATTCACCCTCGTGCCGCCGCCGGTCTGCGTAAAAAGAATATTCTGCTGCG
>NZ_DJIO01000007.1:11426-47211 GCF_002433655.1 Thalassolituus sp. UBA6592
AGCCAGACGCCAAAAGTGGAAATTATTGCCGGTGCACGCAATGTATGGGCACTGGAAATCTTCGATCAGGATATGGTTGGCGATGCGCAATACGCTCAGCGTATGAACGATCTGGTGCTGGAATCCGGCGTGCGCGTACTCACCAAAGACTTTAATGCCAACACTGTTACGCATTATATGAAAGGTAATAAACGCCGCATAAACTGGCTGATGGATCGTCTGCAGAGCGCCTATCCGGATGCCGATATTCGTGTGGAAAAACTGGCCATGGTCAGTGCCATCGGTTCCGATCTGAAGATTCCTGGCCTGTTACAGAAAGCGGCTGGTGCATTATCTTCTGCGGGTGTTAACATTCAGTCCGTGCACCAGGCCATGCGCCAGGTGGACATGATGTTCCTCGTCAGCGATGCTGACTATGGGAAAGCGGTCAAAGCTCTGCACGAGCAATTGATCGAGCAATCCGCCAGCTGGACAGACCAACAGACTGCATGAAGAAACTAATTTTCTGTTTATCACTGCTGCTGAGTATCTCCGCCTTCGCCGATGGGGAAACTCAGCAGGCCGATGAAAAAGCAGAAGAAACCATCGAAGCCTTAGATCAACCACTTTACAGCCCCTTCACCGAGCGCTACCTGCTGGATGAAGTGAAAAATCTGCGCCAGCAGATTGCTGATGCACGGGTCGAACTGACCGAAAAAATCGTCGATAAAGAAATTGAAGTCGCCAGTAAAGCGATGACCTATGCCACGGACACCGTGACCTATTTCTTTTATCTGATTGCCGGTGCCTCCTCCCTGCTGGTGCTGGTCGGCTGGAATTCCCTGCGCGACCTGAAACAGCGCGTAGGCGAATTTGCCAACGACGAAATCCGCCGCATTACCGCTTCCTATGAAGAACGTCTGGATAAACTCGAAAACGAACTGCACCGTAAGTCACGGCATATTGCCAAGGCGCAGGAAGAAATTGAGCTGACCAACGAGATTCACTCGCTGTGGCTGAAAGCCTCGCAGGAAAGCACGGAACAGAGCAAGATTGCGATTTACGATCAGATTCTGCAACTGCGTCCGGATGACCTCGAAGCCCTGACATATAAAGCCGATGCCGCCCTGGCGCTGGGCCAGACCCAGTGGGCCAACAGCCTCGCTAACCGTGCGCTGGAAATTGATCCGGGCAACAGTCACGCGTTGTATCAGCGCGCCTGTGCCTTTGCTGAGTCCGGCAGTGTCGACGAAGCCCTGCGCGATCTGCAGAGTGCCATTGAGAAATCCGACTCGCTGCGGGTGCTGGCCGGTAAAGATCCGAGCTTTGAAAGCCTGCATAACGATCAGCGTTTCGTTGATATGGCCGTTCTGCCCCAGACAGAACAGACTGAAGAAAAAGACGTCTGACCGCAGTCAGCGTTATGAAAGCCGGATAAGCCTTTGTTTATCCGGCTTTTTTATTGCCAACTGTGCAGGTTGACTGTGTATCCCTTGGTCCGCTTTGTCATCCGCGGCAAATCCCTGCAACAGTCTTTCCTGACAGTTTGCGTTTTACTCTTCCTATCGGCGACATAACATTAATTCATTATCCCTTTTACCTGACCGCTCATAAGCTTTTGGCCATTGCCAGAGGTTTGTTATGTGAGGTTTCTTATGCCCTTTAATAATTCTGTATTCCGCCTGCCCAACACCTCGGCACTGGTCGTTGAAGGGGGCGCCATGCGCGGCATTTTTGCCAGTGGCGTGCTGGATTTCTTTATGCAGCACAATTACCGTCGGTTTGATTTTGCTATTGGTGTCTCCGCCGGTGCCACTAATCTGTCTGGCTACGTCTGCAATCAGCCCGGTCGTTCACACGATATCATTGTGAATTACGCTACTCAGCGTGAGTTTTTTAATCCGCTGCGGGGCTTAAAAGGCGGCCACCTGACCGATGTCGACTGGCTGTGGAATTACGCCCATCAACAGATCCCGCTGGCGGTGGAAAATCTTACCGATGGCATCCCGGTGTATGCCGTCGTCAGCCGTGTTGCCGACGGTGAACCACGTTATCTGAAAGTGACGCCGCATAATGTGCATGCGCTGATGGTGGCCAGCTGTGCGCTGCCGTTTGCCTTCCGCAAACCCATAGTGATTGAAGATGTACGCTACGTGGACGGCGGAGTATCAGACTCCATTCCGGTGAAAAAAGCCTGGGAAATGGGTGCCCGTGATATCACCGTGGTGCTGTCGCGACCACTGGGCTATCACAAGGAAGAATCCCCCCGTTCACAATCCGCTGCCGGCTTATCCATGTCCCAGCGTCTGCTCAAGCGTGCGGTAAAACGTATGTTTGGCGACGATGCCGCCATCTGGGAAACCATGCAGAACCGCGCTTATAAATACAATGAAAGCCTGAATTTCATTAATAATCCGCCGCCTGGCTGTACCATCCGCGTGATCGCGCCGCCGGAGGATTTTCATGTCAGCCGTCTGACCATGAATAAACAGAAGCTGCAGGAGGGTTACGATATGGGTCTGTTAGCTGCTAAAGATTTTCTGCGTAATCTGCAGATTTCTGCCGCCTGAGCAGCTCCATTGCCAGCTTAATCGTTCAGAAACAGCGCCAGTAATTCGTTCAGATACTGGCGGCCTTTTGCGCTGGCGCGGATGTATTTGCCGACTTCCAGCAATCCCATGGCCTGAGCTTTGTCCATCACCGTCTGCATAGAATCCAGAGGCAGGCCGGTGCGGTCTTCGAAGGTTTCATCACTGATACCATCGCGCAGGCGCAGGCCATTCATCAGACATTCAAAGCCTATGTCTTCCGGCTCGATGGTTTCTTTCCCCGCCAACCAGAGTTTATCCGGATTCAGATAATCCGACGGCATACGGGTTTTACGCGTGCGGAACAGCACGTTACTGTCCGGCAGCGTTATCTTACCGTGGGCACCGGCACCAATACCGATGTAATCACCGAAGGTCCAGTAGTTGAGATTGTGCTTTGACGCTTTACCCGGACGGGCATGCGCGGATATTTCGTAGTGGTCAAAACCTTCCGCTTCCAGCAGCGCCAGACCCGCTTCCTGAATATCCCACAGGGCGTCGTCCTCCGGCAGCAGCGGCGGTTTTGAATAAAATTCGGTGTTCGGTTCCAGCGTCAGCTGATACCAGGAAAGGTGCTGCGGATTAAACGACAGCGCCGTGCGCAGATCGGCCAGCGCCTGTTCCGGCGTTTGCCCCGGCAATCCGTGCATTAAATCCAGATTAAAATTATCGAAACCAGCCTTAACCGCCATGGCCACTGCAGCCTGTGCCTGGGCACTGTCATGAATGCGCCCGAGCGCCCGCAGATGATCATCATTGAAGCTCTGAATGCCGATGCTTAAACGGTTAATACCGATATCGCGGTAGGCGGCAAATTTTTCCGCTTCAAAGGTGCCAGGATTGGCTTCCAGTGTGATTTCAATATTGGGGGAAAATACCAGCCGCTGCTGCAGACCATCGAACAGAGTCTGATACGCCGCCGCCGATAACAGGCTCGGCGTACCGCCACCAATAAAAATGCTGTGCAGCTCACGCCCCTGTGCCCACATCAGATCCTGGTCGAGATCGGCCAGCAGATTACGGACGTACTCTTCTTCCGGCAGATCGCCATCGGATTTGTGCGAATTAAAATCGCAGTAAGGACATTTGCGCACGCACCAGGGCACGTGCACGTAGAGGCTCAGCGGAGGCAGTTGCAGCATCAGTAATTACTGCTGCCAGTTGGCCAGTAACTGCTGAATGGCCTGGCCACGATGTGACAAAGCATTTTTACGCTCTTTGCCCATCGCCGCTGCAGTGCAGCCTTCGTCCGCAACAAAAAACAGCGGGTCGTAACCGAAACCGCCTTCACCATCAGCAGCACTCTGAATGCGCCCTTCCCAGCTGCCTTCAAACACCTGCGGCTCAGGATCGTCAGCGCTGCGCATGTACACCAGCACACAACGGAAACGTGCGGTGCGCAACTCATCAGGAATACCCTGCATGCAGTGCAGCAGCTTGGCGTTATTGGCAGCGTCACCACTGCCGAAGCCATCTTCTTCTTTGGCAAAGCGGGCGCTGAAAACACCCGGCTCTCCCTGCAGAGCATCAACTTCCAGACCGGAATCATCGGCCAGTGCCGGCAGACCTGTCTGTTCACAGGCGTTGCGGGCTTTGAGAATGGCGTTGGCTTCAAACGTCATGCCGGTTTCTTCGGCTTCCGTGACGTTCAGTTCGTTCTGCGAAATCAGCTCGATATTCTGATCAGCAAAGTGGGATTCAAACAGCTGGGCGAACTCGCGCAGCTTACCGGCATTTCCGCTGGCTAATACTAATTTCATACTCAGCTCGTAAGTCGGTCAGACCACAGTTATTGAGGGGACGGCACCTTATTGTGTTTTAGATGAGTGCCGGTGGTCTGTGTTAATCGTAAAAGCGCTGATCAAATTTGACATCAAACGTGCGGGATTCACCTTCCGGTGACACCTGCACGGTGATTTTATACACATCTTCCTCATCGAAGCGGAAGGTGCTGATATAGTAAACCGCATCGCGTTCTTTAATTTCTTTGAACTGCAGCTCTTTTTTCTGACCAATCAGGTTTTTCATGTCACCGGAAACTTTGCCGGTGAGTGATTCCAGCACATCCGGCTGATCGGTTTTTTTCAGAATGCTGATGCTCAGATAGCCCATGGAACGGGAACGGGGAATGCCATAAGCCTCTGCGACTTCTGGCTGCAGGAAGCTGGAGTTCAGCCCCATGTAATGAACTTCGTAATCACCGAATACCTGCTTCTGCTCACCGCTGTCGGCCTGAACAAGCAGTGAAAATGCTGCTGACCATGCAATCAATGCGCTGCAAAGCGATCTGATCATCATTTTCTTCATCGTCACTTCCTCGTGATGTGATAGATGGCGGTTTCGCCCAGCATGGACGGCCACAGACGCACCGTCCAGTGCTCTTTGTGTTGCCCGTCTACGACGGTTTTATTCAGGATACGGATACCTTTTTCACGGCACAATATTTCGAAGTCAAGAAATGTGCATAAGTGAATATTCGGCGTGTCATACCAGTTGTGCGGCAATGTCTCGGACATTGGCATACGGCCTTTCAGCAACAGATAGAAACGCGGACGCCAGTAGCCGAAGTTAGGGAAAGTAACGATGGCTTCTTCGCCAATGCGCAGCATGTCATCGAGCAGCAGATCGGGACGATCCACAGCCTGCAGCGCCTGAGTCATAATCACTGTATCGACACTCTGATCGGTAAAGTGATTGAGGCCTTTGTTCAGGTCCTGCTCAATTACGTTCACACCGTTGGCGATACAGGCGGTGATTTTTTCCGGACTGATTTCCAGACCGTAACCACGCACATTCTTGGTTTCGCGCAGGTATTTCAGCAGCACGCCTTCACCACAACCCAGGTCGAGTACCTGGCTGTCGGGTTTTACCCAGCGCTGAATAATATTCAGATCTTCACGGATGTTATTCATCAGATGGCTCCCCTATTTCCTGCGCAATGCGTTTCATATAGGCGTCAAACACGGCCATATAGCGCGGAATAGGTAACAGGAACGCATCGTGACCGCTTTCGGATTCAATGCAGGCGTAACTCACGTCTTTATCCACCTGAATCAGAGCGTGCACAATTTCTTCTGAACGTGCCGGAGAGAAGCGCCAGTCGGTAGTGAACGACACCACCAGGAAGCTGCACTGCGTCTGCTCCAGACATTTCACCAGATCGTTATCGTAATCACCGGCCGGATCAAAATAATCCAGCGCTTTGGTCATCAACATGTAGGTGTTGGCATCAAAGCGGGTGCTGAATTTTTCACCCTGATAATGCAGATAACTTTCCACCTGAAACTCAGGTGCAAAGCTGTAATTGAGTTTGCCTTCTTTCAGTTCGCGTCCGAATTTCTGGCGCATGGCATCGTCCGACAGGTAGGTCAGATGCCCCAGCATACGGGCCTGCATCAGACCGGCTTTAGGGATGGTGCCTTTTTCCAGATAGTGGCCGTCATGGAAATCCGGATCTTTGGCAATGGCCTGACGGGCAACTTCGTTAAATGCGATGTTCTGCGCCGATAACTTCGGCGCCGAGGCAATAATTACCGCGTTACGGATACGCTCCGGGTACTGAATCGACCAGCGCAGCACCTGCATGCCTCCTAATGATCCGCCGACCACCGCTGCCCATTGCTGAATGCCTAAGCGATCCGCCAGACGTGCCTGACTGTGCACCCAGTCGCGCACCGCAACAATCGGGAAATCCGGGCCATATTCACGCCCGGTTTCCGGGTTAATACTGATCGGTCCGGTGGAACCGGAACAGCCGCCGAGATTGTTCAGCGCAACAACAAAAAAGTGATTGGTGTCGATCGGTTTACCCGGACCAATCGCACTGTCCCACCAGCCCGGTTTGGTATCCTCCATACTGTGATAACCCGCCGCATGGTGGTCGCCACTGAGCGCATGACAGATAAGTACCGCGTTGGACTTATCGGCGTTCAGTTCACCATAGGTTTCTATCATCAGATCGAATTGCGGCAGCACACGACCACTGCGCAGGGTCAGGGGCTCGTCAAAATGCAGTAGCTGAGGGGTTACCAGACCGACGGAATCGTCGGCAATTACTTCCGGCATGCTTTAGGGTATCCAGTCTGTGTCCCGGCGACGCCAGGACTGAGAAGTCAGATGTTGAGCGGCGATTTTATCAGGCTTGGCAGCAGATAACACCAACGCAACAACCGCAATGACCATCAGCCAACCATCTTAAAAGTGTTCATAAATCACTCAACAAACCGGATTCACACTGCCAAACAACAGGACCAAACAGGTCATAACTGACATTTGGCCTGAATTTCCATTAACAGCCTGATTTGACTCCTGTTTTTAACAAAAAGCGAAGGTATATTCAGGCAATTGATCGCGGCAGCCGAGCCGTTCATAACCTCAGGACGGTACCCAGGCCCCGTATGAATAACGACAGTCAGAGCGGTAACAGCCAGCATTCATCTTCGGCCTATCTGCACGACAGGCTCAGGACCCAGTTGCTTGAGCACGTCTGGAATCAATCCGGCGACAACATGTTTCTGATCCGCCCGGAGCAGGGCGAATATTATATGGTTAAGGCGAATATCGCCGAACGCACCAGCTTTGAACTGCTGACGCCGCTGCCGAAAAATCAGCCGTTGCGCGAATTTTTACCCGCCGATATTTATCAGCGCGTCGCCGCCAGCTACCAGCGCTGTATCGACGCCGGTGAGGCGATCCACTACGAAGAAGAAGAAACCATCACCAGTCACAATGGTTCCGTGCGCTATTGGCGCACGAATCTGACGCCACTGTTTGCCGAAAACGGAGAGATCGAATATCTGTTCGGTATTTCCCGTGATGTAACCAGTCTGAAACACGCCCGCGAACAGATTGAAAAAAATCAGCAGATCAAAACATCGCTGCTCAGTGGTATTGGTCAACAGCTGCACCAGCCACTGGCCAGCATGCGCGAGGCAGTGGCTGAACTGCGTACCACCAGCGATGAAGTAACCCGCCAGCGTCTGCTCGACACACTGGAACAGGCACAGTATCAGCTGCAGAATCACAGCAGTGACCTGCTTGATTTTACCAGCATAGATAACCAGCAGCTGGAACTGGCCGACGAGCCATTTTCAGTACACGATATCTGCGCCCAGGTTGGCCAGCTACTGCAGCCTGAAGCGCAGAAAAAGCACCTGACACTGACCATCAACACCGACAGCGCTATTCCGCCTCTGGTGTATGGTGACGGACCCCGTCTGCAACAGATCATGCTTAATCTGTTACGCAATGCCATCCGTTTCAGCCGTCATGGCGAGGTAAGCCTCAGCGCCAGCCTTGACCGCCGCAGCGGCCTCGACCACCAGCTGCGTTTTGTCATCCGTGACAACAGCGGCGGTATCCATCATGACGATCTGAATAAAGTCTTCCACCCGTTCAGCCGTCTGCGTCATCACGATGCTGAAACGCATACCGACCTGTCACTGAAACTGTCCCATGATCTGGTCAGAGCAAAACGCGGCAATATTCAGGTGTCCAGCGAAGCCGGCAAAGGATCTGTATTTGAGGTGGAGCTCAGTTATCCGGCGGTACCTGCATAAGTCTGGCTATTCAGACTTATGCAGATTAAGTACATGCGTCACGCCACATTGCGCGGCAAAGTCATCATCATGACTGACCAGTAGCCAACTGCCAGGCCAGGCGTTCAGCGCTGAACTGAGCACCTGCCGGCTGTCCATATCGAGATGATTGTCCGGCTCATCCAGCAGCAACAGCGCTCCGTGCCTCGACCACGCAGCCAGCAGAATATTCAGTCGCATCCTTTCCCCACCACTCAACGCTGCAACCGGCCTGTTGCATTTCAAAGCATCGAGCCCGGCCGCTGCCAATATTGTCCGGATTTCTGTCACGGCCAAAGCTCCGCTCAGGCAGTGCTGCTGAAAATATTCCAGCGTACTGGTCATGATCGGTTCAGTGCCCGCATGATGCTGCGTCAGCAGGACAGTTTCTCCAGTGATGCTGATACTGCCTGCAGTGGCGGCAAGTTGTTGGTGCAGTACCGCCAGCAGGGTCGATTTTCCACTGCCATTAACACCACGGATATGCCAGTGATGAGCTGTTTCAACCGTCAGATTCAGCGGTGTTTGCTGCCCGTAAGGCAGAACTAAACCAACGGCCCGTGCATAGGGCTGACGGCGTTTTGGTAGTGCAGGAAAGTGCCAGCGGACAACGGCCGGGGCAGCAATGGATTCCTGCGTCAGTGCCTCCCGGGTACTGTCCAGCTGACGTTGTAATTGACGCTCCTGAGCGCCACGCTGGCGTCCGGCTTTGTCTGCTTTCATATCCAGTAATGCACTGCATTGGCTGCCATCCCGCTGCTGGCGTTCACCAGTCCGGGAACGCCGCTGAGCTTTTTCACGATTCAGCTGCAACTGTGCTTTGTGCATGATCTGCCGGCCGGAGATGATCGAGACGCTGTTGCTGCGCCTGCTGTTCCTGCTGACGGATAAGCAGATAATCGTCATAGCCTGTGCCGTAGTACTTAATCTGCCGGCCACTCAATTCAAGAATGCCATCAGCTGAGCGCAGCAGAGCGGGCTGGTGACTGACCAGCAAAACACAACCACGCCAGGCAGTCAGTTTTCCTGCCAGCCAGGCACGCCCAGCGCTATCCAGATCATTGCCGGGCTCATCCAGCAGCAGAACCTGTGGCTGTAAGCTGAATGCCAGAGCCAGCCTCACCTTCTGGCGCTCACCACCGCTGAGAAACGGCAGCTGCTGATCCAGCCAGTACAGCAAGGTTGCTGGCGTAATAACAGGCTGATTGCCGCCAAAGGGCGTCACCCCTGACTCTGCCAGGCAGGCGACACAATCATCCACCAGCGTCCATAAGCCATCGCATTGCAGGAGTGTCTGTTCGGCTAACAGCCGTCTGCAACAGCCTGCAACGCGAGCAGGGAATGGCGCAGATTCAGTTCATCAGCAATGGGAGAAGCGCACTGCTGGCCGATAAGCAATCGTCGCCCGGCAGCATAAATGCGCCCGTCATAGCTCAGGTCGCCGGCACTGCCGCCACAGGCATTAAGAAAAGTTGATTTGCCGCTGCCATTTTCACCAGTAAGGGCGAACACACCCGCGCCGAGTGAACAGGACGAACATTCAATCAACTCAGTGCCATCCGGGAGTGAACAGCTGAACTGCTGCACCGTCAGAAGGGCACCAGAAGACGAAACAAGTGAAGAAGAAGTAGCCATACAACCTCCCGTTACAGACAGAAGGCGGGGCAAAAGAGTTGAAACAGACCACACCGACTGTCTGCCATAACCAGAAACAATCACTGCAAAGCGGAACCGGTAACGATCCAGCAAACCAGTGGCGGGTTAAAGCAGGTAACAGGTGGTTTAAATCATGTCAGCGGAAGACTCCGGTCGGGATGTGTAAAGGCTAACACCTGACCTGAGTGCTGTCAGGTGTTAAAAGAAGCAGCGATGCCGTGATCAGGCGTGATCGCGCATAAATTTTTTCACCTTAGGCGCAATGCTTTCACGGAAGCGGCGGCCGTTAAAAATACCGTAATGGCCGACGCCCTCTTCCTCGATATGCATTTTCTTACCTTTGCCGAGTTTGCTGCACAGATCCAGCGCGCAGGACGTCTGGCCGCGGCCGGTGATGTCATCCATTTCCCCTTCGACCGTCAGTAACGCCATATCGCGGATTTCACTCAGGTCGATTTTTTCGCCGCGGAATTCCATCTCGCCGCGCGGCAGCTGATATTCCAGAAATACCCGGCGGATGGTATCCAGATAGTAAGGCGCGGGCATATCCATCACTGCCAGATACTCGTTATAAAACTGGCGGTGAGCTTCAGCGCTGTCGCCGTCACCTTTGATCAGGTCGTTAAAGAATTTAAAGTGCTTATTGATGTGTGAATCCATGTTCATCGACATAAACCCGGACAGCTGCACAAAGCCCGGATACACCAGCTGGCCACGGCCTTTAAAGCCTTTCGGCACGCGCATGATGACGTTCTCTTCGAACCACACCAGATCCTTACCCGAAGCATAATCATTAACCTCAGTCGGGCTGATGCGGGTATCCACCGGCCCGCCCATCAGCGTCATGCTGCGCGGCAGATTCGGGTTTGCGTGTTTTGACATATAAGCGGCGGCGGCGAGCGCCGGTACACAGGGCTGACACACTGCCAGTACATGGGTGTCCGGCCCCAGCCAGCCCATAAAATCGATCAGATATTCGATGTAATCATCAAAGCGGAAGACGCCATCGCCCATGGGGACATCACGGGCATTCTTCCATTCGGTAATATACACCTCGTGGTCACGCATAAATTCCTTCACGGTACCGCGCAGCAGGGTGGCGAAGTGGCCGGACAGCGGCGCGACGATTAAAACCTTGGGTTGTTTGAGTGCCCGGGTGCGGCGGCGGAAGTGCAGCAGATCGCAGTACGGCTTACTCATCACATGGTCATAACTGACGTCGACGGTGCGGCCGTTAACCTCTGTGGTATCCAGCTCCCAGGCAGGCTGTGCGTAATATTCGGTCAGCCGCTCGGTCAGCTCCATGGAGGCCCGGAAAGTACGGAAGGCCCAGCTGCTGTTCAGTGGATTCCACGGCTGGTAAGCCATCTGCCGTGCCTGGCGTGCCATCACATGCACCGGACGCATGGCTTCCATGATCTGGGCATTCATCTTATAGAGCATTCTTTAACTCCCTGTCCGTTGTTTAAGGACCTGTAAATCTGCCGTGCCGGATAACGCACACTGATAACATCAGCCTATCAGAAGGTTTGCTCTTGCGTGCCTGTCCGCAGCCCAGCATTGTCAGCTTGGGAAGCTGCAATAACGTCTCTGGCCCGTTCGGCCATGCCGCGGCTGTCACATACAGCTCTTTTATCTGATACCTGTCAGGCTACGATAGCAGAGCGCCCGCCTTTTTGACGGGCTTCAGACGGAAAGTTCTGATAAAAATATCGACTGAAATATCCGCAAAATAACAAATACCGCCCAACGGAGGCCTCATGCAAAGCGAATCCCGCCAGACAAATTCTCCACGTCCGGACCACAGCCAACCCTTTACCAGCTTCGCGGAGTTTTACCCCTACTATCTCAGCGAGCACCGTAACCCGGTATGCCGTGTGCTGCATTACACCGGCAGCCTGACGGCCCTGGCGGTTATTCTGTATGCTCTGTTCAGTGGTACCCTGCTGTTGCTGCCGCTGGCTCTGCTGGCAGGCTATGGCCCGGCATGGACCGGACACTTCTTCTTTGAGCACAACAGGCCGGCAACCTTTAAATATCCGTTGTGGAGTTTTGTCGGAGACTGGGTGATGTTGTGGGACTTCCTCACCGGCCGTTTAAAGCAGAAGATGGCCGCACGCCCGTAAACGCAGTGTTTCCGGCAGTCTGGCGCAGAGGTTGCTTTCCTGAGGGGAACGAAAGTTTCCTCAGGTTACGATTATGCCTCAGTCCACACTGCCAAAACGTCAGCCACAGCGCCGCAGCCAGGTGCCGTCCAGCGTGCTGGGATCGGTCACGGTGGGACTGGAGGAATTTATTCAGTCGCAGGGCGCTGAAAGCCAGCCGGTACTGTCCCGCGCTGGTCTGAAGCCGGGCCTGTATCAGCAGCCTAACCGCCATATCTCCCTGAAGAACTACTGCAATTCTATGCACGAAGCCGCCCGCGCCACGGGCAATGAGCACTTCGGACTGTGGTTCGGCGAGCAGTTTGCGCCAGAGGGTCTGGGGCTGTTCGGCTATCAGGCGATTACTTCTCCTACGCTGCGTGATGCCATCTCTGGTATGGAGCAATGGTTCCACGTTTTTCAGCGCAACAGCCTGCTGAATTTTTCCTCGTCCGGCGGTATCTGCCAGCTCGAGTACCGCCTGTTAGACGGCGACATTATGGACCGCCGGCAGGACGCCGAACTGACCATCGGCATGCTCAACAATGTGCTTAAACGGGGCATGGGCGATGGCTGGTCACCACTGGCGGTGCATTTTCAGCACCCGGCTCTGGTGGATGCCAGCCCACACCGCGATGCATTTCATTGTGATGTGAACTTCAGTCAGGAACGCAATGTGATTCTGTTCCGCGAAGCCTGTCTGGATGTGCCGATGCCGGATGCCAACGCCATGCTCAATCGGGTGTCGCTGGGTTCGATTCTGGATCTTGATGGCCGCGTGCGTCAGCCGATGACCACCAGCCAGCGCGCCAAGACGGAAATTATGGATCTGCTGCCCGCCGGCGAAGCCGGTATTGATCAGGTCGCCCGGCGGCTTAACCTGTCGCGCCGCACCCTGCAGCGTATGCTCGCCGATGAAGGCTTTACCTTCAGTCAGTTGACCGATGAAGTCCGTGAATCGCTGGCTGAGTATTATCTGAATTACGATCAGCTGAGTATTTCTGAAGTGGCTTTCCGCCTCGGCTATTCCGAAGTCAGCGCCTTTACCCGCGCCTTCGTGCGCTGGAAAAACCTCAGCCCCAGCGACTGGCGTACGTCTTCACACTGACCACCCATTCATTCTCTTTTAACTTCCGGTTCCAGCAGGTCTTTTACACACCAGATCTTTTACAAATGGCACCGGATGTCAAAACTCCGGTACCGGATGTTAACGGCCTAACCTTCCATCGCTGAGACACTTATGCCATCCCGAATAGAAAGAAGAGGACGGCAAGATGACTCATCAATTCACTCTGGCAGATACCGTATGGACCTGCCCGGCAGAAAACACGCTGCAAGCCGCGTACGAATTTCTCGCCACCCATAAGGTGGACTACATTCTCGCGCAGTTTGTCGATCTGCACGGCGGCATTAAAAGTAAATCCGTCCCCGTGCATTGCCTGAAAGATCTCACCGAAACCGGTGCCGGTTTTGCCGGTGGCGCCATTCTTGGTTTTGATATGTCGCCGCAGGATCCGGAATACATGATGGTGGCCGACCTCAGCACGCTGACATTAATTCCATGGATGCCGGGTTACGCCTGTATTCGCGGTACCGGTATGGTCAGCGACGAACCTTTTATGCTCGATCCGCGCAATATTCTCAGCCATCAGGCAGCGCGTCTGAAAGAACGCGGCCTGCGCCTGATGACAGGCATGGAGCCGGAATTTTATCTGCTGCGTGAAGACGAAGACGGTGCCATCGTCCCCTTCGACAGCACCGACACCATGGAACGCCCGACCTACGATTACCGCGGTCTGACCCGTAACTCGGCGTTTATTGAAGGCCTGCACAAATCGCTGGAAGCGGTGGGTCTGGAGGTTTATCAGATCGACCACGAAGACGCTAACGGCCAGTTTGAAATCAATTTCAAATACGACGAGTGCGTAAAGACTGCCGACAATATGCAGTTCTTCAAAATGACTGCGAAAGAAGTCGCCAACAATAACGGTGCGATCTGCAGCTTCCTGCCCAAACTGAGCGCCACCACCACCGGTAACGGTATGCACGTGCACTGCTCTCTGGTGGACGATAACGGCGTCAACCTGTTTCAGGACGACAGCGACCCGAGCGGTATGGGCCTGTCATCCATCGCCCACCAATTTATTGCCGGCATTATCGAACACGCACCGGCACTCTGTGCATTACTGTGCCCGTCAGTGAATTCGTATAAGCGTCTGGTAACAGGTTCACCGGGTATTCCCAGCTGGGCACCGGTATTTATTGCCTGGGGTGATAACAACCGCTCAGCCATGGTGCGCATCCCCTACGGTCGCATTGAAGTACGTATCGGCGACAGCGCCATGAATCCGTATCTGGCGACTGCCGCGATTATTGCCGCTGGTCTGGACGGCATTGACCGCGACCTCACACCACCGGACGCCTGCAGCCTGAATTTTTATGATCTGAGTCCGCAGGCCATCGCCGATATGGGCGTCAGCTGCCTGCCGGAAAATCTCGACGCCGCACTGGATGCACTGGAAGCCGATGCGTTTTTTAAAGATGCCCTTGGCGAGCGCCTGATTAACAGTTACCTGAATCTGAAACGCAGTGAATGGAAGGAATATCACCGCACTGTTTCGGAATGGGAAGTTAACCGTTACCTCACCTTTTACTGATTTCTGACTTGCTTATTGAAGGACACCACCATGATTCATCTGACCGATGAGCAGATTGCTCAATTCCGTAAAGACGGTTTTCTGATCGTCGATAAAATTATTGAACCGGAAGCGGCAGCGGCTATCCGCGAGCGTTTTCCACCGATTTTTGAAGAAGGTATTTATGAAACCGGCGTAAAACCCGATGAAGTCAATTTACCTGCCGGCGAACCGCCGTACACCAAACAGATCTGTAACGCGTGGAAATCCGACCTCACCGTCGCACGCCATATCCTGTCCGAAAATCTCGGTAAAGCCTGCGCTCAGCTGGGCGGCTGGGATGGCGCCCGCCTGATGATTGATAATCTGTTGTGGAAACCTGTAAACGGCCGATCCATCGGCTTCCATCAGGACAGTATGTACTCACTCTGGATCGACAAACCGGCACTGGTCAGCTGCTGGGTGGCGGTTGATCAGACCACCGCAGACGGCGGCACACTGGTATATATCAAAGGCTCCCACACCTGGGGCGAAGCCAAACCCATCATGCAGTTCCACGGCCCGGAAGATGATCTGAAAGAAGTCCGCGAATGGGCAGAACAGCACGGTCTGGAACTGGAGCTGGTGCCGGTGGTTGTGCCACCGGGCGGTGGCGCCTTCCACGACGGTTGGCTGTGGCACGGTTCGCGGGTGAATAAAGCCGAGGTACCGCGCCGCGCACTGGCCGCACACTTTTTCCAGCACGATATTCAGTTCAACCCGGAGCTGATGAAAATCGGTAACGGACCGATTTACGGTAAGTACAAAAAATTCAATTCCAACGAGGTCGATGAAAGCTACTTCCCGATTACTTACCGCGAAGACGGCTACCGTACACCGGGGCTGGATGAATATCTGGAAAAAGGCATTGTGTAAAACATTATGAGCATGAATATCCTGGCAATTATGGCCGGTGGTATGGACGGCGACGTCGAATCCGGACGGATCGGCGAAGCCGTGCGCGAAGCCGGTGGCACCCTCAGCTGGTGTTACCGCCGCTTCGGCGATTTATTACCGGCAACCACTGAAGGGTTTGACGCACTGATCGTTTTCGGTGGAGAACCCTCAGTTTACGATCCACAACTGGCGGATTATTTCGCAGAACTGGATGAAGTTATCCGCCGTTTTCACGCTGAAGAAAAACCCATTCTTGGTTCCTGTCTCGGCAGTCAGGCCATCGCCCGTGCTTTTGGCGCGGAAGTTCGCCCACAGGGTTTTCTGGAGTACGGCTTTACCCGGCTGACGCGCACGATTCACTGTGCCACGGATCCGCTGATGCATTTGCTCGATGCGTATCCCGTGCTGTTTGAAATGCATTCCGACACCTTCGATCTGCCGGATGGCGCGACCCTGCTGCTGGAAGGCGAACAGGTAAAGAATCAGGCTTATCGTCTGGGCAACAAAACATGGGCTTTTCAGTGCCATTTTGAAGTAACACGGGGAATCGTCGACACCTGGACGCAGCGCGAACTGATCGGTAATCCTGATCGGGATCAGGCCATGGTGAATGCTTTGATTCAGCAGCTGGACGGGGATTTTGAGCGTTATCAGAAGTCTCAGACGGCATTTGCACGGGCAGTTATGCGGCGCTGGCTGCAACAAATGGGGGACAAAGATTCGTAATTACGCGTAGGTAATAAGACCTAAGTCGGATACACTGAACCCCCCTTCCGTCTTCTAATGCGCTGCATAACTCCTGGCCCGAAGTGCCATATATAAGAAAATACGAGGGCGCTATGCAGCACTACAACATCTATGACATGGGGCTGGATGCGAATCCGGCTAACTACGCCACCTTATCGCCTGTCAGCTACCTGCAGCGCGCGGCTTTTGTTTACCCTGGCCGCGTTGCTCAGGTTCATCAGGATACCCGGTACACCTGGGCTGAAACCTATGAGCGCTGCGTTCGTCTGGCCAGTGCGCTGGACAAAATGGGCATCCAGAAAGGGGAAACCGTTTCCTTCCTGTGTTCCAACATCCCGCCGATGTTTGAAGCCCATTTTGGCGTGCCGATGACAGGTGCTGTACTTAACGCCATCAATACCCGTCTGGATGCTGAAGCCATCGCTTTCATTCTGCAGCATGCAGAAACCAAAATTCTGTTCGTTGACCGCGAGTTTGGTCCGGTTGCGAAAAAAGCATTAGCCATGCTGCCTAACAAACCAACCCTGATCGGTATCGACGACCCGTACTTCACGGAAGGTGATCTGCTTGGTCAGCAGACTTATGAAGACTTGCTGGCCGACGCCAGCGCGGATTACGACTGGCAACTGCCGGAAAACGAGTGGGATGCCATCACCCTGAACTACACCTCAGGAACCACCGGCAACCCGAAAGGCGTGGTGTACCACCACCGTGGTGCTTACCTGAACGCGGCCAACAACATCGTTTCCTGGGATATGGGCAAACACCCTGTGTATCTGTGGATTCTGCCGCTGTTCCACTGCAATGGCTGGTGTTTCCCGTGGACCATCGCAGCGTCTGCCGGTGTCAGCGTATCCCTGCGCCATGTCCGTGCTGATGCTATTTTCGACGCCATCAAAACCCAGAAAGTAAGCCACTTCTGTGGTGCGCCGATCGTACTGAACATGCTCAACAATGCACCGGCCGATATGAAAGCAGGCATCGAACACGAAGTGAACGCCATGGTCGCCGGTGCTGCGCCTCCGGCAGCTGTCATCGAAGGCATGGAGCGTATGGGCTTCCACGTTACTCACGTGTACGGTCTGACCGAAACTTACGGCCCATGTATTCTGTGTGAATGGAAAGACGAATGGTCCGATAAGAACCCAAGCGAGAAAGCCGCACTGAAAGCCCGTCAGGGTGTTAAGTCTGCCATGCAGGAAGACCTGATGGTTGCCAGCCCGGACGATATGCAGCCGGTACCACGTGACGGTGAAACCATCGGTGAGATCTTTATCCGCGGTAACATCGTGATGAAGGGCTACCTGAAAAACCCGCGTGCCAGTGAAGAAGCTTTCAGCGGCGACTGGTTCCACACCGGCGACCTGGCGGTATGGCACGAAGACGGTTACATCGAAATTAAAGACCGCTCCAAGGACATCATTATTTCCGGTGGTGAGAACATCTCCTCCATCGAAGTGGAAGATATTCTGTACCGTCATCCGGATGTGGAAGAAGCCGCTGTAGTTGCCCGCCCGGATGACAAATGGGGTGAAACACCGTGCGCCTTTATCAAACTGAAAGAAGGTGCGAACACGCTGGAAGAGGAAATCATCGAGTTCTGCCGCAACAACATGGCGCACTTTAAAATTCCGCGTCATATCGTGTTCGGTGAGTTACCGAAAACCTCCACCGGTAAAATTCAGAAATTCGTTCTGCGCCAGCAGGCGAAGGAATAATCTTTACAAATTCCCCTCGTGCCGCAGCAGGTTCCCTGTTGCGGTTTTTTTATTTCACGGACGTGAAATTGGTACAATTCTGTCGTTTAAAGGCCTGACCACCCTTGCACTCATCCGACAGCACCGCTACTCTGCCCGCCAACACCAGACTGATGCAGAGAGGATTACATGCACCGTAAACTGTTATTGATACCGGCACTTGCCCTGCCGGCACTGATTTCTCATGCCGCGGATGAAGACGCAGAGAAATCATGGAAAGGTTCCAGTGAACTGGGTTACATCAATACCAGCGGTAATACCGACACCACCAGCCTGAATGCCAAATTCGGTGTTATGCACAGCGGTGAGAACTGGGATACCACGTTCAAAGCTGACGCACTGACCAGTGAGGAAGACGGCACCACTTCGAAAGAGAAGTACGCTTCCAGTCTGCAGTTTGACCGCAACTTCACTAAGCACCACTACCTGCTGTTTCTCGGTGAATATGAAGATGACCGCTTCAGTGGCTATGAATATCAGTCTCAGGTCTCGGTCGGTTACGGTTATCGCGCCATCAACAATGACACCATGCAGCTGGACCTGGAAATCGGTCCTGGTTATCGCTACGACCGTCTGGATGAAGGCGGCGAAACCGAAGACGAAACCATTCTGCGTACTGCTGCAAACTACTTCTGGGAAATCCGTGACGGCGTTGAATTTACCCAGGAAGTGTCGGCGGACACCGGATCAGACAACACTATCCTGAGATCAGAAACCGGCCTGAAGAGCCAGATCAACGGCAGTCTGGCAACCAAGCTGACCTACAGCATCAAGCACACCAAAGAAGTACCGGAAGACTCCGAAAACACCGACCGTGAATTCGGCGTGACGCTGGTATACAGCTTCTGAGCAGACTCAGGGCACAAAAAAGCCGGGCAATGCCCGGCTTTTTTGTGCCTGCGAATCCGCCTCGCCTGATTCACCGCTCAGGCGGTGGCGGCATGTTGTCCATGTGTTCACCTTCCGGAAAACCACGCTCACGGGCACTCTGCCAGCGCTCACGCGCTTCTTTACGGCGTTCCGCCAGCGTCGCCTGCTGCTCTTCAGTGAGCACGGATTTCAACACCGCTTTGAATTTATCGCGGTCTTCATCCAGCTGCTTTTTATCCATTGGCCAGTCGTAGTCATCCTCCATAGAGGATACCTGCTGCTGCAGTCTGTGCTCCTGCTCAATCGGCATATCCAGCTCCATCGCCAGACGGCGGGCCATGCGCAGCCGCATTTTGCTGTGCTGCTCCAGCATCAGAGTATGGGCTTTCTGCAACTGATCCGGCGTCAGTACCGCACGCATTTCATTGCGCATATCGGTCATCAGGCGCTGCACTTCTGCCCGGGTTTCACCGTCTTTGCGCTTCGATTCAGGTTTATCCGGCACCAGCTGATACATCTGCTCGTGATATTTTTTCTCGATCGCCTGAATCTGCTCACTCTGCTGCAGCGAAAGATCGAGCTGCTCGTTCCAGTCAATTTCACGATATTTGCCATCAAAGGCCCACGCCTGAGCCGTGGCGGCCACCGCCACTAATGCTCCGCACAGCCATGAAACAACGCCTGATCGCATAGGTTATCCCCACGGTCTTGTTCTGGTTATCATGCCGCCATTGTAGCCATCTGCAGACAAAGTTGTGTCCGCCATGTGCAAAGAAGTGTCACCTATGCAGGACAAGACGCAGGGCTATGATTTTCGGTATTATCTCCTGCCGAACCTATGTCCGAACAACGCAATGACTGAACAGCCGAAATCACCACAGAGCACGTCTGCAGAGCACGAAGATGACCTGTTTCTGCAGGAAATGCAGGGCGTAAAGCCACTGCAGACTAAAGAAAAAGTCGACCTGCGCAAAGGTGATATCAACAAAGCCTCAGCCAACGCCCGCCGCGTTGCTGCAACCACCGAAGCGGAAGACAAAGATCCGAATCACCTGCGTGCCAGCGAAGTTGAACGGGTTGGACCGCACGATGTACTGGGCTTCAAGCGCCCCGGCATTCAGGATGGGGTTTACCGCAAACTGCGTCTCGGCAAATACGAAATAGAAGCCCGCCTCGACCTGCACCGGCGCACGGTGGAAGATGCCCGCCGCGAAGTGTTCCGTTTTGTCCACGACTGCATGGCGCACGACATCCGCTGCATTCTGATTCTGCCCGGTAAAGGCGACCGCAATATCAAAGACCCCGCTGTGCTGAAGAGCTATCTGGTGCACTGGCTGGAGGAAATGATGGAAGTGCAGGCCTTTCACACGGCCCAACAGCATCATGGCGGCAGTGGTGCCTTCTACGTGCTGCTGCGTAAAAGTGACCGTAAGAAACAGGCGGCACGCGAGCAGTTCAGTAAGGGCCGCCTTTAAGCCCGGCACTCAATACGGGACTTAACAGGCCATTGATTGTCTGAGTCCCGGCCTTTTCAAACAGTAGTAACCGGTTGTTACCCGTAAGCTTCAGCCATCCCCCAGACTTGCCGGCCATCCATCATAAAAAGACAGGAGGCCGCCATGGCTGACGTACTGATTATCGCCGGTGATTACGTGGAAGATTACGAACTGATGGTGCCCTTTCAGGCACTGCAGATGGCCGGTCACAGCGTTGCTGCGGTATGCCCGGACAAAGCCGCCGGCGACAGCATCCGCACCGCGATTCACGACTTCGAAGGCGACCAGACCTACAGCGAAAAACCGGGCCACAACTTTGTTCTTAACGCCAGTTTTGCTGACATCAAAGGCGAAGATTTCGACGCCCTGCTGATCCCAGGTGGCCGTGCCCCGGAATACCTGCGCCTCAACAGCCGCGTGATTGAACTGGTGAAACATTTCGCCTCAGCCAACAAACCGATCGCCGCCGTCTGTCATGGCGCCCAACTGCTGGCCGCAGCGGATGTGATCCGCGAACGTAAGATTTCCGCTTACCCGGCCTGCGCCCCGGAAGTAACTCTGGCCGGTGGTCTGTACGCGGATATCGAAGTCACCGATGCCGTTACCGATGGCAATATCGTTACCGCTCCGGCCTGGCCTGCTCACCCGGCATGGCTGGCGCAATTCAATGCCCTGCTGTAATAAGTGGCGCTGAGTACTTCCGGGATATTGCCTTAATGGCCGAAAAAAGCACTGCAATTGCAGTGCTTTTTGGCGCATCATAAAAAGATATCCACAGGACAGGGCCGCCCCATGTGTGAAATTTATTCCGCCGCCGAACCCGAACTGTTTGAACTGAAAACCCGCTCCATCCGCATTGATGGCGTGGTCACCAGCATCCGTCTGGAGGCGGTGTTCTGGCAGATTCTGGAGCAGATTGCTGATGAAGCAGAGTTAACGCTGGGGACCTTTATCACCCGCATTTACCGCGAAGTGGTGGAACGCCGCGGTGAACCGGGTAATTTTACCTCGCTGCTCAGAGTGGCCTGTACCACCCATCTGAATGAGGGTCAGCGCCTGAGCCTGAGCGACAGCCGCTATCGCAGCGACACCATCACAGATAATCAGGAACCCGCCCGCCGCGCCTCCTGAGATTCCTGTACGACAGACGTTAACGTTTCGGCGTCTTATGTTGCAGGGCGTCGGCCTGAGCATCCAGTTCGGCCACTGCCTGCATCATGCGTTCGCGACAGGCGTCGGCCAGTGGCCGCACATCCTCTTCCCCCATGCCGTCGGTGCTCACCGGCTCAAGGAATTTACCCAGTGCATAACCGGCGTGCAGTTTATGCAGATCGATATTTTTATGGGTACTGCTGAAGACAATGGGCACGATGGGCAAACCGGCTTCAATCGCCAGAGCAAAGGCACCGCTCTTGAACGGCAGCATTCCCTGACCCTTGCTGCGCGTACCTTCCGGAAAGATATACACAGCGCACTGACGACGCTGCACTGTCTTCGCCACAGACTGCATCGTGCTCCAGGCTTTGGCTTTGTTTTTACGGTTGATGTAGATATTGCCTGCCAGCCAGAATGCCAGCCCGAACACAGGAATATAACGCAGCTCGGTTTTGCCCAGCACAGCAATATTGCGCGGCAGCATGCCGGTGCAGATAAATACGTCCAGCACATCCTGATGATTAACGATGTATACCGCCGCACCATCCCCCACCGGCGACTGATTCAGTGTCTTCAGGCGAATGCCCAGCAGGGGTAATGACCAGCTCATCAGACCGGCGAGAAAGAAGGTATTGTCGCGGTGCCGCGGTCGTAGCAGACAGAACAGCAGCGCAAATACGCAGACAATCAGAAAGTGCGCCGTCAGATACACAGCACGCAGAAAAAACAGCATAGCGGACCCTGTTATTATTATTGCCGGAACGTCATCAGCACTATCCGGGGAGAAGCAGTCTGTTCACAACCAGACTGCTTCAGATTAGCTCACTTTTATAAGTTATAGCTCAGCTTATTTCTTAGCCAAAACCCACCTAACAGCGCGTATCAACGCAGGAACAGCTGGTAAGTGGTGTTATCGGTTTCATCCCACCATGGGTAACCCAGTTCCTGCAGGAAGGTATCCAGTTTTTCGTTTTTACCTTCCGGTACCTGCAGGCCCACCAGCACGCGGCCATAGGCAGCACCGTGGTTACGGTAGTGGAATAACGAAATATTGAAGCTCTTGCCCAGCTTGCGCAGGAAGTTCAGCAGTGCGCCCGGACGTTCCGGAAATTCAAACCGGTAAATGCGTTCATCGGTCACCGACGCCGGGGCATGACCACCAACCATATGGCGGATATGGTATTTCGCCATTTCGTCATCGGTAATATCCAGTACCGGATAATTCTCGCTGCGCAGTTCTTCCAGCAGCTGTTCACGGGCACCGACTTCCGGGCCGACTTTAATGCCGACATAAATCTGTGCGCGGTCATCGTCACCGTAGCGGTAATTGAATTCTGTGATCGGACGCTTGCCGATCAGGCTGCAGAATTTCTGGAAGCTGCCCGCCTGCTCAGGGATGGTTACCGCCAGAATCACTTCGCGGCCTTCACCGATTTCTGCCACTTCAGAGATATAACGCAGACGATCGAAGTTCACGTTAGCGCCGCTGAGAATAGCCACCAGATTCTGGTTTTCACAGCCTTCGCGTTCAACGTACTTTTTGATACCGGCAACGCTCAGAGCACCGGCCGGTTCACACACGGCACGGGTATCGTCGAACACGTCTTTGATCGCGGCGCAGATTTCATCCGGCGTACAGGTGATCACTTCGTCGATATGATCTTTACAGATTTCCCAGGTGTTCTTGCCGATCTGGGCCACGGCAACGCCGTCGGCAAAAATGCCGACCTGCGGCAGAATCACACGCTTACGCGCATCCAGTGCGGCAGCCAGACTGGCAGATTCGGTACTTTCCACACCAATCACTTTCACTTCCGGGCGCAGGGCTTTGACATAGGCAGCCACACCGGCGGCCAGACCACCACCACCGACCGGCACAAACACCGCATCCACCGGACCACGCAGCTGGCGCAGGATCTCCATGCCGATGGTGCCCTGTCCGGCAATCACTTCCGGATCATCGTAAGGGTGGATGTAAGTCATGCCTTTTTCTTCTACCAGCTTCTGCGAGTAGGCGAAAGCATCGTCGAAGGCATCACCGTGCAGCACCACCCGGGCGCCACGGGCACGCACGGATTTCACTTTAATGTCCGGCGTGGTGCGTGGCATCACAATCACCGCTTTAATACCCAGTTCCTTCGCCGCCAGCGCCAGCCCCTGAGCATGGTTACCGGCGGATGCCGCCACTACACCGCAGGCTTTTTCTTCTTCCGTCAGCTGCACCACTTTGTTGTAAGCGCCACGAATTTTGAACGAATACACAGGTTGCTGGTCTTCACGCTTAACCCAGATCTGATTGTTCAGCCGCTGCGTCAGAAACGGAGCAATATGCAGCGGTGTTTCCACGGCAACATCATAAACACGGGCCGACAGAATCTTTTTCAGGTATTCGTTAAGCATGGGATATTCCGGAACAAAGAAAAAAAGCACAGGAATCTGTGCACAGGGGACGCATTGTAACGCATCAGCGCATATAATTCGCTTGATCCCGTGCAATCAAATCAGAACAGCCCGGTCCATTTTCAACACAGACAGCGCCTCATGACTCAAGACGAACTGAAACGCGCAGTGGGTGAAGCCGCTGCACAATATATCCTCCCCCATCTCGAAGACGACAGCATCGTAGGCGTAGGAACAGGTTCTACTGCCAACTGTTTTATTGATGCTCTGGCTGAGCATAAGCACCTGTTCGATGGCGCCGTGGCCAGCTCCGAAGCGTCTGCCCAGCGCCTGAAGGATCACGGCATTCCTGTGTATAACCTGAATTCTGTCAGTAACCTCGATTTTTACGTCGATGGTGCCGATGAAATCAACGAACACCTGGAGATGATCAAAGGCGGAGGCGCAGCCCTCACCCGTGAAAAGATCGTCGCTGCCGTGGCCAAAGAATTCGTCTGCGTGGCGGATGAATCCAAACTGGTGCAACGCATGGGCGCTTTCCCGCTGCCGGTGGAAGTAATCCCGATGGCGCGCTCTTATGTCGCCCGTGAAATCGTCAAACTGGGTGGTGACCCGGTATGGCGTGAAGGTGTGCTTACCGATAACGCCGGTCATATTCTCGATGTGCACAATCTGGATATTCAGTCTGCCATCGCGCTGGAAGAAAAGATCAATCAGATTACCGGTGTGATCACCAACGGTCTGTTTGCTCTGCGTCCGGCCAACGTCCTGCTGCTCGGCACTCAGGATGGGGTAAAAACCATTAAGGCTCAGTAATGAGCCATTCTGAGCAGCTGCCTGAGCAAAAGCCATCGCTGCGGATCTTCCGGGCCCGCTTCTGGATCCGTACCGCGATCGTTATTCTGCTGGCCTTCGTACTGGCCGGTGTTCTGCTGGCCCTTGCCCCGGGACTGCTCAAACCTGTGCTGAACCGTCATCTGCCGCAATGGCTGGGTGACGGTGGTGCCGCCGAAATACGTGAACTGAGCTGGCACCGGCTGCTGCTCGATAATCTGCAGCTGACACTGGATGACGGCACCCAGCTGCACATTCAGAATCTCGACCTTTCTTATTCGCCCACAGGACTCGCCAGCGGGCGCATCAACACCCTGAACGTTGGCACTGTGCTGCTCAGTCTGCCGGAAGAACGGGCCAAAGAAGTCGCCCAGAGCGCCGCCAAAGATGCCCGCGCCGCCGCCCTGCGACAATTTAATCAGGCGATTGAAATCCCGGCCTTCAGTCAGTGGCTGTCACTGCCGGCAGAGCAGATCAATATCGATAAAATTCAGTTTATTCACCCACAGCTGACGGCTGAACTGCAGGCCGATGTCACCCCGGAACGCTGGCACATCAATGGTCAGCTGCAGCTGAACGATCTGCCGTTGCCCTGGGATGTGGAAATTCAGCTGCAGAAAAACGGCGACTGGCTGTTAATGGTCAGCGAGCAGCAGACGCTTCTCAGCCAGATGTTTGGTCATATCGAGCAGGACGATCAGCATACCCGGCTGAAACTGCGCCACCGCTCCGATCTGGCCGCCATTCATGAACGCCTGCCGCAGTTGCAGGATATTCCGCTGCCGTTAAAAGACCTGTTGCTGCAGGCCGAAATCGAAGTACCTAATCAGGGTGTACTGCCACGGGATGCCGTGGTCGGTGCCATTTTCAGCATTAACAGCCAGAGTTCGGAATTACCCGGCGGGCTGCACTGGCAGAAAGGCGACTGGTTATTCAGCCTGACCAAAACCGCCGCCGACAGCGACTGGATTTACCGCGTGGATGGCCGCCCGCAATCGGTCAGAATCAGTGCCGCAGCTCTGCCACAGGGACTGCTGAATGAACCGCAGCCACTGCTCATCAGCAGCAGTCAGACACTGGCCGGCAGCTGCAGTGCCACCCTCGATCATTGCGACGGGAAAGGCACGTTTAACAATCAGCTGACTGCCGCAGCGCAGAAGGGCACAGGCCAGAACCTTGCCTCACTGGATTTCACCAGCCGTATGCAATGGCAGGCCAGTGAAGGCGCGCAGATCAGCCTGCCCACTGACATGACCATCAGTCCGCAACTGCTGACGCTCACCGGTCTGCCATTAGAGAAAGCCGGACTCAGCGGTGAACTGCAGGCCCGTTTATCGCCGCTTGGCCAGTGGCAACTGAGCAGCGACAAAGGGTTTGTCAGTCAGCTCAGGCTGATACCGGGTGACAACTGGCAAGCGCTCGACCTGACCCTGGATATCGTGCCGCAGTTATCCATGAACGGTAACCTCAGTGATCTGACGCCGGAACAGCTGGCACAGCACAGTCGTGCGGCGAATCTGCCGCTTAAAATTCAGACCCGGGCCTTTACGCTGAAATCCAAAGAACAGAAAAATATCCGCGAAGCATCAAAACTGGTGTTCCAGCCGGCGGAATTATCCTGTCAGCCATTTTTCCCGCCGACCGGCGTGCGGGCACTGTGCGATGTGCATCTGGCACTGGCCAAATCCCATATTGGCGAATGGCCGGTGCCGGACGCACAGTTCAGTGGTCCGCTGAATATCAGCTACGGCATCAGCGACAGCCTGATTGCGCGCAACAGCTCGACCATTAAAAGTCTGAATAACCTGAGCGGCCGCTTCGATGTCACCGCCGCCAATCACCAGGCCGCATTGCGGTTAAGACTGCAGCACGATCTGGATTCCGGCAGCGGCTCTCTGCAGTGGCACCTTAACGATACGCCGCTGAACTGGGACGCCATGGGTGTGGAAGAAATGCTGGCGCTGACCAAAGTCGAGCTGCTTTCCGGTTCCATTGCCGGGCAGGGCTGGGCCGACTGGCAAACTGTGGATGGCAAAACGGAAGTCACTCCGGATCTGATGCTGCGCGCGGACAACCTCAGTCTCACCTACGACAGCAGCATCGCGCTGGATAAATGGAACGGCCTGTTTGCCCTGCGCCGCCCGTTTAATGGTGACTATCTGCTGGACGCACAGATCAGTGGCGACAGCCTCAACCCAGGGGTGGAATTTACCGATTTACTGGCGCGTAGCCAGACCCGGATTCCGGCGGATTTCTCTTACGTATTCAGTGATATTTATGAAGTGCACACCAGCGTACTGGGTGGCCGTATTCATATTCCGGAAGTGAAATTCGACAGCCGCAAAGAGGTGAATTCTTTCGGTATCGGTCTGGAGCATATTCAGTTATCGCAGGTCGCCGCACTGGAATCCTCAGCAGAGGTCAACGCCACCGGCCTGCTTGATGGTCTGCTGCCGTTTGAACTGACCAAAGATGGTGTGCGGGTGCCGCAGGGTGCACTGTTCGCCCGTCAGCCCGGCGGTACCATCCGCTATAAAAATTCCACTTCGGAAAGCATGGGACAAACCAACGCGGCGGTCGGCATGGCCATGCAGGCTCTGGAGAATTATCAGTACGATCAGCTGCAGTCGAACGTTAAATACAGCGAAGACGGTTCGCTGACTCTGGGTCTGCAGTTTCAAGGTAAAAACCCGGATTTCTTTGATGGCCAGAAAACACATCTGAACGTCAGCCTGGATTACAACCTGCTCGACCTGCTGGAAAGTCTGCGCATAGCCAACGACACCATCAGCACGCTGGAAGAAAAATATCGTTAACACGGTATGCCGCAATGACATATTCCCGTCATATTTGCCCGGCAAAGTGCAGTCGTTTTGCAACGGCCTATACTGCCTGTGGAATATAAAGTTGCGGTAAATCAGCGCGGTTTCGCGCTAAAATAGCCATAATTCTTACTTCCCCCCAGACATCCAGATCAGGAGATCTCCCATGGCTTTCAGCGATGCTCAACGCTTTTTCCCGGAAACCCGCATGCGCCGTATGCGCCGCGATGATTTTTCCCGCCGGCTGATGCGCGAGACCACGCTGACCACTGACGATCTGATTTATCCGATGTTTGTGATGGAAGGCCATCAGGAACGTGAACCGATTTCTTCCATGCCTGGTATCGAACGTCTGTCGATTGATGAGCTGGTAAAAGAAGTTAAGGAACTGTATCAGCTGGGTATTCCCTGCATTGACCTGTTCCCTTACACCCCGGCCGATGCAAAAAGTGAATTTGCCGAAGAATCCTTCAACCCGAATGGTCTGATTCAGCGCGCAGTGCGTGCCGTGAAAGATGCCGTACCGGAAATGGGCGTTATGACTGACGTGGCGCTCGACCCGTTCACCACGCATGGTCAGGACGGCATTATTGATCAGGACGGCTACGTACTGAATGACCGCACCGTCGACACTCTGGTAAAACAGGCGCTGTCCCACGCTGAAGCCGGTGCCGATATCGTTTCACCGTCCGACATGATGGACGGCCGTATCGGTGATATCCGTGAAGCACTGGAAGAAGAAAGCTTTGTGAACACCCGCATCATGGCGTACTCCGCCAAGTACGCATCGGCTTACTATGGCCCGTTCCGTGATGCGATTGGTTCTTCCGGTAACCTCGGCAAAGGCAACAAGTACAACTACCAGATGGACCCGGCCAACAGCAACGAAGCGCTGCACGAAGTGGCTCTCGATCTGGGTGAAGGTGCCGACATGGTGATGGTAAAACCGGGTATGCCGTATCTGGATATCGTGCGCCGTGTTAAAGACGAATTTCAGGTACCGACTTTCGTGTATCAGGTGAGTGGCGAATACGCCATGCAGAAAGCCGCTGCACTGAACGGCTGGCTGGACGACGAAGCCATTATGGTGGAATCCCTGACCTGTATTAAACGCGCCGGTGCCGATGGCATTCTGACCTATTACGCAAAACAATACGCCCAGTGGCTGAACGGCTGAGCCGCAGCCCGGGAAATAACTGAAAAACTGCACTGCCCGAAAGGAAATCCTATGGCCGAAGCCAGCAGCGAAGAAAAAGTGATCGACCTGAACAGCCCTGAGCTCTACATCAACCGGGAATTATCGCATCTGCAATTTAATATCCGGGTGCTGGAGCAGGCGCTGGACGAACGCCACCCGCTGCTGGACCGGTTATTTTTCCTGTGTATTTTCAGTAAAAACCTCGATGAATTTTACGAAGTCCGCGTTGCTAACCTGACGCAGCAGCTGGCTTATGCGCGTGAACAGGCAGGTGCGGATGGTATGCACCCACAACAGGTGCTGAGTGCTATTCACACCCTGTGCAGCGCTACCGTTGAGCGCCAGTATCACATTCTCAACGATACCCTGCTGCCAGCGCTGAAAGCGGAAAATATTCACTTCCTGCGCCGCGCCGATCTGACCGACGCCCAGCGCGAATGGGTACGCGCTTATTTTGAAGAAAGCGTGCAGCCACTGGTCAGCCCGATTGGTCTCGACCCGTCGCACCCGTTCCCGCGTCTGGTAAATAAAAGCCTGAATTTTATCGTCGCCCTGGAAGGCAAAGACGCCTTTGGCCGTCAGACCGGTATGGCGATTATTCCGGCACCGCGCTCGCTGCCACGCATTGTGCGGATTCCCGATGAACTGTGTGACGGCGGTGATAATTTTATTTTCCTGTCATCCATGATTCACGAATACGCCGACGATCTGTTCCCGGGCATGACGGTGAAAGGCTGTTATCAGTTCCGTGTAACCCGTAACGCTGACCTTGAACTGGATCACGACGACACTGCTGACCTCGCCAGCGTCCTGGAAGACGAACTGCACTCGCGTAATTTCGGTGAAGAAATGCGTCTGGAAGTGGCCGATAACTGTCCGGAAGAACTGGCTAATTTCCTGCTGCATCAGTTCAGTCTGGAGCAGAACGATCTGTACCGGGTGAATGGTCCGGTTAACCTCGGCCGCATGATGGAAGTGATCGGTCAGATCAATCGTCCGGATCTGCAGTACACGCCGTTTACTCCGGGTCTGCCCAAACACATCAAATTCAATAAAAGCATTTTTGAAAGCATCCGCGAGAAAGACGTACTGCTGCTGCATCCGTTTGAGTCGTTTACTCCGGTTGTGGATCTGCTGCGCGAAGCGGCGAAAGATCCGGCGGTACGTGCGATCAAACAGACCCTGTACCGTACCGGCGCCAAATCAGAAATCGTTAACGCTCTGGTGGACGCTGCCCGTAATGGCAAAGAAGTGACGGTGGTTATTGAACTGCGCGCGCGCTTTGACGAAGAAGAAAACCTCTACCTCGCCAACCGTCTGCAGGAAGCCGGTGCCGTGGTGGTGTATGGCGTGGTGGGCTATAAAACCCACGCCAAAATGATGCTGATCGTGCGCAAGGAAGGCGACAAGTACAAGCGCTATGTGCACCTGGGCACAGGTAACTACCATGCCGGTAATGCCCGCGCTTATACCGACTACAGCTTTATGACCTGCGACGATTCCGTTGGTGAAGATGTCCATAAGGTGTTCCAGCAGCTCACCGGTATGGGCGAAGCGCTGCGTATTAAAAAGCTGTTTCATGCGCCCTTCACTCTGCATAAAAAGCTGATCGAGATGATCGACCGTGAACGCGAACACGCGGAAGCCGGCCGTGAAGCCCTGATCCGCATGAAAGCCAACGGCCTGACGGAACCGAAAGTCATCCGCGCCCTGTACCGCGCTGCTCAGGCCGGGGTTAAAGTGGAGCTGATTATCCGTGGTATGTGCTGTCTGCGCCCCGGTGTTGAAGGCGTATCGGAAAACATCCGTGTGCGTTCCGTGGTTGGCCGCTTCCTCGAACATACCCGGGTGTATTACTTCTTAAACAACGGCAAAGACGAAATCTATGCCGCCAGTGCCGACCTGATGGAGCGCAATCTGCTCAACCGGGTGGAGACTGCCTTCCCGATTGAGAACAACAAACTCAAGGAACGCATGAAGTCCGAGCTGGCGATCTATATGGCAGACAACTGCCAGGCTTGGGATCTGCAGCAGGATGGCACCTACGTGCGCGCCCACCCTGCTGACGGTGAAGAGCCGGTTCTGGCGCAGAGTATTCTGCTGGCGACCCTGGCCAGCGCTTCCTGATAGCCTGATCAGTCAGCCCTGAAATACGCCGCAGAACCATTCAATATGGACTGCGGCGTTGTTTTATCCGCGCCTTAACCTTCAGCCCCTGTCCAAATCCGTTATACTCCGCGCAAACTCAACGCAGCCGGAGGTAATCTGATGTCTGATAAAAAAGTGGTTTCCGAAACCCTGTATCAGGGCTACGCCCAGTCATTCGAAGTGACTGAACAACTGTTTGAAGTGAATACCGGACACCAGCATCTGGAAATTGTGAACACCCCGTTTATGGGTCGCGTGATGCTGCTCGACGGTGTGGTACAGACTACCGAAAAAGACGAATTTATTTACCATGAGATGATGGTTCATGTACCGCTGTTCGCACACCCGAACCCTAAGCGCGTACTTATCATCGGCGGCGGTGATGGCGGCATTCTGCGCGAAGTTTCGCGTCATAAGAACATTGAGCACATCACTCAGGTTGAGATCGATCAGAGCGTGATCGACATGTGCAAAGAGTATTTCCCGAATCACTCCAAAGGCGCTTTTGATGATCCGCGTGCGAATATCGTAATCGCCGACGGAAAGGACTTTGTGGCCAATTGCAGCGAAAAATTCGACGTAATTATTTCCGACTCTACCGACCCCATTGGCCCGGGCGAAGTGCTGTTCACGTCCGACTTTTATGCTGATGAAAAGAACAATTGCCTCGCTGAAGGCGGCATTATGGTGGCTCAGAACGGTGTTCCCTTTATGCAGGGGGATGAAATCGCCACCACACATCAGCGTCTGAGTAAAATTTACGCCGATAACAGCTTCTATGTGATGCCGGTTCCTACCTACATAGGGGGATTTATGACGCTGGCATGGGCAAGTGATGATAGCAGTCTGCGTCGTCAGACCGCTGAGCAGATTCAGTCACGGATCGACGCCGCAGGCTTCGACACCCGTTACTACAACGCCGACGTCCACGTCGCGTCCTTTGCTCTGCCAAACTACGTTAAGGCACTGATGAAGTAAGCAGTAACGGTTTTATCCAACGTAAGGAGTGAACCGTGATTATTGATATCGTTCCGGGCTATGCCGGTGCTGACGCAAATATTGAAGAATACCGTCCTGATGCTGAAAAAATCATCAGCGGTGACCCGGCCCAGTGGCTGCGTACTGACTACATCACAGAAACCGGCAACGGTACCTTTGATGGCGGCGAATGGCGCTCCCAGCCAGGTAAGTACAAGGTCAGCTTCAGCGGCCCGGAATACTGCGAAATTCTGGAAGGTGAGAGCATTGTTACGGATCTGGAAGGCAACGCCAAAACCGTGCGAGCTGGCGACCGCTTTATCGTTCCGGCCGGTTTTGAAGGCACCTGGGAAGTAACCATCCCATGCCGCAAGATCTTTATCTGCTTTACCCTTTAAGGCCAGATATCCATAGGGTGGCGGGTTTTTTACCGTCGCCGTAAGGCCTGACTATACTCAGGGGATGACAGCATCCCCGTCCTCTCTTATCAGCGCCAGTCAGATTCACCAGTGGCACACGGCTTTCCTGCAACTGAACGCCGCCCGGCTGGAGATTGCCCGTGGGCTGATGGTCAGACGTCAGCGTCTGGTACTGGATGCCCTGCCCCTGCTGTTCCATCTGAATCACCCGCGCCTGCCCGGTTTTATCAACAGCCACGTGCCCTGCGGGGTCGCACATTACACGGCCAGCCGTAACGCTGAAGAAGCGCTGCAGGCCATTGCCCGTGGCATTCAGGTACCACGGGGATTCTCCCAGCAACAGATTGCCGGCATTTATCTGATGGGCAGCCTCGGCTCTCTGGCCCAGGCCCGCTGCAGCGATCTGGACGTCTGGCTGTGTTACGACGAGTCCCTGTCGGAGCCGGAAATCAGTGAGCTGCAGGACAAATGCAAACGCATTGAGCGCTGGGCCGCGGATATGAATGTCGAGCTGCATATCTTTCTGATGAACTTAACCCGTTTCCGCAGCGGCAACAGCCACGATGCCGATGGCGATGACTGCGGCAGCACCCAGCATATGCTGTTGCTGGACGAGTTTTACCGCAGCTCACTGTGGCTCGCCGGACGTCAGCCACGATGGTGGCTGACGCCCTGCGAACAGGAACGCCGCGCCGCTGACTGGTGGCGCACCCTGCAGGACAACCACAGAGTCAATGCCGACCACTGGCTCGACTTCGGTGCGATGCCGTCCATTCCCGCTGCCGAGTTTGTCGGCGCCGGGCTGTGGCAGCTGAACAAGGGCCTGAAAGATCCGTACAAATCTCTGCTGAAGCTGCTGATCACACGCCACTATGCCGGTCAGTATCCGAACATCCGGCCACTGTGCTGGGACCTGAAGCAGCAGGTTCACGACGGCATTACCGACGCCGGCAGCAATGATGCCTATCTGCTGATGCTGACGCGTATCACCCGCCAACTGGAAAGCGAAGGCAATCATGAACGGGTTGAGCTGGCCCGGCGTGCCTTTTATTTCAAAGCCCGCCTGCCGCTGTCTGAACTGAGCAAAAGCCAGCACAACAGCTGGCGCGCGCAGAGCATGCGTGAGCTTTGCCAGCAGTGGGGCTGGAGCCAGAGCTACATTCAGGAACTGGATCAGCGCCCGGACTGGTCGCCGCACCGCATTGCCGCCGAACGCAATGCGCTGATCAGTGAAATGCTCAGCACTTACCGTTTTCTCGCCGCCTTCAGCCAGAAATACGCACCCAGACTGCACATCAGCAAGCAGGACACCCAGACCTTAGGTAACCGGCTGTACGCCGCCTTCGACAGTCGCCCGGGCAAGATCACGGATATCAATCCAGGGATCACTCCTGCAATGGGGCAGGAAAAAATGGCACTGAATCTGAAAGATGACATCTGGCAGCTGATCCCCGGCGTGTTTTACCGCAGTGATGACGCCGACAGTGAACAGCGCCAGGTGCTGAAACAATCCCCCAGCCTGATCGAGCTGCTGTGCTTTGCGCGGGTGAATGGCCTGCTGGAAAACTATACCCGCACAGCGATTTATCCGACTCACAACCCACTGAGTAAATACGAACTGAAGGAAGTGGTGGAGGATATTCTCGACCTGCAGCCGTACCGTCCGCTCAGCAGTGATTTCCGCCGCAACGCCAGACCCAGAAGCTGGCACCTGCACATTAACGTCGGTGTCGACCCGCAACACGAATTAAGCCGCCGGGGCATGCAGAAACTGAGCAACCGTGACGATGCTCTTGGTTACAGCTCGGCACGGGAAAATTTAATCCTGACACTGGATCTGATTACCATAAACAGCTGGGGCGAATGGCAGGTAGACCGCTTCAGTGGCCCCGCGGCCATCGGTCAGTGTCTGCAGCTGATGTTGCAACAATTACCCTATGCGCAGAAAGAAGGCTGGCCGCCGTTCCAGGTCAGCTGCCATTGCGCATCCAGAGCCAGCACCATTCGCCTGCGTATCGACAAACTACTGTCCGACGTACTCGCACACTTTCTTGAACAGCCGAAAGCGCCCTACATTATCGAAGCCGCTGAAGTCTGGTATCTGCTGGAAAACAGCCGCGATGGCATGCAGCTGCGCATTGCTGAAAACCCCAATAAATTACTCACGCTGCTGTCGCGTCCGGCACGCAGCTTTGTCAATTACACCCTGGATCAGAGTGCCCTGATCAACAGCCCGATACGGGTTGCCTTTGAACAGGCAAAGCCAGGTCTGTGGCAGATATTTTACTGGCGGCGCGAAGGCCGGCTGTTTTTTTACTTTATTGATGAAAAAGGCGCACTGCTGCATCAGCAATGGCCGGATCAGGAAGGCAGCAGCGAATACTGGCTGCGCCCGGTACTGAGATTTTTACGTCAGGTAGACGAACGCTGGGTACGAAAAAGCAGTCGTGAACAGATGCGTAAAATCCTGCTGTTTGAACTTAAACGAAAAGCCAAAAGCATTGAATTTGAACTGGTGCGGCGCAAGCTGCCTGACCTGCCACAGCAGAACAGTGCCATTGATCTGCGTGCAGTATTCGACAGTGAGAATCAGGTGACTTTTTATTGTGATGGTGCTGAATTCAGCCAGTGGCAATACGGCGATGAACTCTATTCAGAACTGATCCGGGCGGTTATAAAACGCCGCACCAGTAATAATAATTACCCGGTATTTATTAACGATATTCAATTACCCGGACAACAGAATATGATCGAGTATCTGAAAGTAAAACACCGGCTGGAATTACGCCTGGCACAGGCCTTACAGACATCTGAAAAAGGTATTTAACAGGCAATAAAAAAGCCTCCGAAGAGGCTTTTTAACACGGTGAAACTTACTTTCCGCCCCGCATATTATCGAAGAACTCGTCATTGGTTTTGGTCTGACGCAGTTTATCGAGCAGGAATTCGATGGAGGCAACGTCTTCCATTTCAGTCAGCAGGCGACGCAGAATCCACAGACGCTGCAGCGAGCTTTCATCAAACATCATATCTTCACGACGGGTGCCGGAACGACGGATATTGATGGCTGGGTAAATACGTTTTTCAGCCACTTTACGGTCGAGGTGCAGTTCCTGGTTACCGGTACCTTTAAACTCTTCGTAAATAACCTCGTCCATTTTAGAACCGGTATCAACCAGAGCAGTAGCGATAATAGTCAGCGAGCCGCCTTCTTCAACATTACGCGCAGCACCAAAGAAACGTTTTGGTTTTTCCAGTGCGTTGGCGTCCACACCACCGGTCAGGACTTTACCGGAGGAAGGGATTACGGTGTTATAAGCACGGGCCAGACGGGTAATGGAGTCGAGCAGAATAACCACGTCATGTTTGTGTTCAACCAGACGTTTGGCTTTTTCGATAACCATTTCAGCAACAGCTACGTGCCTTGATGCTGGTTCATCAAATGT
>NZ_DJIO01000085.1:0-3510 GCF_002433655.1 Thalassolituus sp. UBA6592
GAAAGCGAAAAGCTGGGGGGCGCCCTGCCGGCCTGGGGGCGGTCCGACGCTCGGTAAGTTCCCCCAGGAGGCATAAGGCTTTGCGGCATTAAAAGCCGTTTATAAAAAGATCCATTTTAAAGTGTGGGACTACAGTGCGGCGAGTCCGGACTTTTTTATAAATAGATTCTTACCCAAGACCCCGTCTGATTTTTACCCTGATCACGTCCGGCTGACTGCTAATCGCCACCGCCGCCGCAACCACCATCGCCACCGCAACTACCATCGCCGTCACTGCTGCAGCCACTGCCACCGGCGCCATCGCCAGAGCCACCGAAATAACCGCCACCATTATGATGACGTTTTGCTCCACCACTGGCTTCAACCGCGGAAAGCAGCTTAACCGCCAGTAAGGCAGAAAATATTCCGAACACAGCCGGTGCTACGGCAAATTCAAATAATGATGAAGAGCTCAGATTTATATAATTCCACGCCAGCACTAAACCAGGGATATAGATTATCCAACGCATCAATATCTCCTCCCTGTCGTTATGAAAGACGTCAGGCGTCCGTGGCGATTATTCTGTCAGCCACATCGACCATACCTGTGCCAGTTATATCAGTTTCCCGGAACAGGGGGTTATACAGTGTCTGAAAGCGGTTTACATAAGCCGCCTTAAGGCCGGCGCTGACAGCGCCGTGGGTATCCCAGTCATGGGCGGCAATCAGCCTGAGATGCGCTGGTTCAGATTGCAGCTGAGTGGCAGCGAAATGATAGGCTTTGTGATCAGGTTTGAAGGTTCCGGCCTGTTCCACAGAGATGAGTTCATCGAAGTAATCACTGAGCCCTGCATTGGTGATCTGTTTACTGATCAGCTCTCTGGACGAGTTAGAGAATGCGATACATCGAAAGCCCGCCGCTTGCAGCCTGGTCAGCGCAGGTTTGATATCGTCGTGGGGAAGCAGACTGGCGAACGCGCCGAGCAGATCGCTGACCTGCCCTGCTGAGAGTGATACACCGCGCTTCGCCGCCAGCGCTTCAAGCACGACTTTGGCCAGCGTGGCGAAGTCCGTCCTGAGCGCGGTAACCACAGAGACAGTGGAAGCATGCAGCAACATAGCAAACCAGGTGTCCGTCAGCCCTTCGTCAGCGAAAACCGCCTGAAACTTTGGCCTCAGGCTGCGCAGATCCAGTACGGTTTCGTTGATATCAAACAGCAGGATGGTTTCTTTTTTTGCAGGCATTTGCTGGCTCCTGTGTTCTCAAAATGTATAGCACATCAGGCTATCAGTCTCAGTTCTGAACAACAGGCACCCAGGCCCGGTCATTGACTGAAATACCCATCTACCTGTTCAGCAAGGTACCTGAGCGGCTGTGCATTGCCAAAGTGTTCTGAGTCAGTCCCCGAAAATTCGATAAACCCGAGTTTGGTTTCGACATCATACTCCCCAATGGCTTCATCCAGTAACAGATAGCCGATATGAGCATATAGAGCCGCCTCCGCTTCAGAATAGCCATTGAGAAACATAAGGATGCCCAATTTGCCGTCATCAGCATATAGCTGGTAGCGTACTTCATCAGCTTTCACCAGCACGCCATTAATCTCAATATTATTGATCGGATTTCGCCTTGGACGGAATTTAACAATTATCCAGCGCTCAAGATCCGGGGCTGCTGCTGCAAGCTTATCAACCGCAGGAAAAGCACTCACAACGCCGTCGGCACTGATGACAAACGCTCTTCTTCCTTCTGCCCTGACAGGACCAAACTCAAAGGTCAGATCGGTATTAACTTTATCGAGCTCATGGGAAAGTTGGTCAAATATTTCTTCCCTGTTACTTTCAAAATGAAAAATCATCGACTCGTTTTTAACAAACCAGCGCCAGAAATTTTCTTCCGGTGCGGCAGAGGTGCCTGATGATAAAAGAGACAGAATTCCCATAAAAGCCAACCTTATCCATGAAGCTTTCATCTTTTAACCGCTTCAGCCAGCCAAGCTGTACACCAGAAAAGCGGCAACGATCAATACGATAATCCCTATGGTCAGACCGGACCCGGATTTTGCCCGCGAGCCACTGTCAGCATCAAAACCCCGGGCAGCTGAACCATCCACAGTTCGTGCTGTAGCGGAAGAAGGGAAATTGCCGCTATTCTCGTCATACCAGCTATCAATCATTTCTTTGGCTTCTTTCAGTCCGATTCGCCGCTGGCTTCTGAAGACTTTGATGGCCTTGAGTTTGTTGCCTCTCTTCAGCTCGTCAATAACCTCTGGCGGCAATTCAGTCATGGCAGGATCTGCGTAACGTCGCGGCGCGGCATACAAAGCTTCTTCCGCCTCGTTGTGATTGCCTGCGTTGTACAGTTCGATAATTTCTTTTGCTTCTTTCAAACCGATTTTTTTACTTTCACGCAGCAGTTTAATGGCGGTAACCGTGTTGCCACTTTTGATTTCTTCAATGACTGCGGGATCTAATTCCATTTGTGCGTTCACACGCTCTCCTTAAAATATAATTATTGCCATTCACTGACTGCAGGGTCCGGCCTCGTCAGAGACCCCAGATCCTTAAATTCCAGATCCTTAAATTCCAGATCCTTAAATTCCAGACCCTCAAATTCCAGACCCTCAAATTCCAGACCCTCAAATTCCAGACCCTCAAATTCCGGACCCAGAGCTTGCAGATATTCAAGCAGCATGCGGACCTGCTGCGCCAGTTTACGGCTTTCTCATAAAATAACTGCCAACCCTGCCACCAGAACACAGATACGGCTCGTCAGGACGGCTTTTGAGGCTTATCAGCGCTGCCTGAGCAGCAGAAATATACTCTACATCACTGACAGCCCTGTCAACGAGGAATCGCCTGCCAGATAGCAGCATGACTGGTAGAATAAAGCCGTTATCCCTTTTCATTATTTATGGCAGAGATCCTATGCCTATCCAGCGCATTGACCCAGAAACCCGCTATTCCGAAGCCGTGATCGTCAACGGCCTGATGTTCTGTTCCGGTATGGTGCCGGAGGTGGACTCCGACGACGCCAGAGAGCAGACCCGCGATGTTCTGGCCCAGATCGATCGCCTGCTGGAGCGCGTTGGCAGCGACAAAACCAAACTGGTGGATGCCACTATTTTTCTCGCCAGCCTGGATGACTACGCGGCTATGAACGAAGTGTGGGATGCCTGGCTGACGGCTGGCTGTGCACCGGCACGGGCCACGGTAGAAGCAAAACTGGCCAGCCCGGACTGGAAAGTAGAAGTTAAGATCGTCGCTGCGGTTTAAGCGCTGATTGGTATAAGCAGAGCGTGGCTCAGACTGCTGCGGATAACTGCTGAGAATAGTTGCCGTTATGGATATTGGTGGGCGGAGCCCACCCTACAAAAACCGGGTTATTTAATTTACATGCGGTTTAAATATGGAAAGATCCGTAGATACCATCTCTCCCAACCGTCCACAACACCTCAAATCGGTACCTGTGAGCGGTATTCGCTCTGGTGTTTTACAACACCAAAACAAATCTGCACCAGCTTGCGCATC
>NZ_DJIO01000113.1:0-20556 GCF_002433655.1 Thalassolituus sp. UBA6592
CAGATTGGGTCTGAACTACTACATCCGCCGATGGCACGACCACCACAGACTACACAGTCGAGATTACACACACGTCCAGTGGCTGTTCGGCAGAATTTCCATGCACTGACTAGATTGGTCAGTGCCGCGGCTGTATCTCTTTCTGATTTAAGTTGCCCCTTTTTAGGGGGCGACTTTGTTTTGGGGGCGGCTTTTGGGGCGAGCTAACGATGGCAGAAATGAATAATGGCCGTTCCATATTCAGAACCGCTGATCAAACCACTACTGGTTTTCTTCTATACGGAACAGCGGGTTTTCTTCAATAATCGCTTCCAGTCGTCGTGTTGCTTCATTAACGTTCGCGGCAATAAATAACGTCACTTCGGTTTCCGGCAAAGGCGGCAGCTCTTCACGGATAACCAGCAGATCATCTTCCACCGAATGGGTCGGAATAATGCCGACACCGATGCCAGCGCGTACGGCGGCCAGAACGCCGGTGCGGCTCTGGCTGATAAACGATACGCGGTAAGGAATATTCGCTTTATCCAGTGCCTGGCAGGCGTACCAGCGATGGCAGCAGCCTTCATCAAAGGTGGCCAGCGGCAATGTCTGCTCATAATTAATCACGTGATCGCGTCCGCTGACCCATACCAGCTCATCGCGACGCAGGCGGGTGCCGCCTTCACTGTCGGCCAGCATTTCTACTAAAGCGATATCCAGCTTGCCGTTGTTCAGCATATCTATCAGATATTCCGGGCGGTGGTCGCAATACACTTCCAGCTCGGCTTCCGGGTAGCTGAGGATAAATTCCTGCAGCAGCGGTGCCAGTGTGCGGCTGGCGTATTGATCGTGGGTGCCCAGCCGTACTTTGCCGTTGATCTCAATATTCTGAAAGGAGCCGACAATCTGGTCATGCAGGTTGAGCAGCTGCTGGGCATGAGCTTTCAGCTGTAATCCGGCGGCAGTAAGGCTGACGCCATGCTGTCCGCGTCGCATCAGTGGATTGGCTATCAGGTCTTCCAGGCGGTTGAGCTGCATGCTCACCGTCGAAGGCGCTTTGTGCAGGCGGCGGGCAGCCTCGGTGAGGTTGAGGGTGTCAGCCACCACGACAAAGGTGCGCAGCAGATTGATGGGCAGATCTTTCATGGTTTCAGAATTCAATAAATATGAACGTAGAATTTAATATTTATCGTTTTTACGAATGAATGCAAGGGGCATAGGATACGCTCATTCGCCTGGGCAACTGATTTCAGTGGCGCGGGCCTGGCAGCAGTATTTCCATAACGATGGAGCATTACCGATGCGCATGACCGCCACTTTTGCCCTTAATCAGCTGATTACTCACGGTTTTGGTGTGTATCTGTTCGCCGCACTGGTGGCACTGATGCAGAACTCGGTTGGCATTACGCACTGGCACCTGGCCTTAATCGGCGCGCTTTCGCAGTTGTCCTATCTGGCAGGTGCTATGTTGATGGGCGCCTTTGGCGACAGGCTGGATTCCGGACGCAGTATGCTGGTGACCGGTTCGGTTATCAGTGTCTCGCTGTTGAGTATGGCGTGGCTGGAGAATCCGGTCCTGATTGTGGCGGTACTGACGCTGATGTCTGCCTGTGCCGCTATCAGCTGGAGTTCGCTGGCTGAACTGACTACCCGTTACGGCGATCCTCAATATCATTCGACTAACCTGTCCACCGCCGCCAGCGGTACCGCCTGGGGTTTCAGCCTGAACGGCCTGTTGCTGTTGATGCTGGTGCCACAGTTTGGCTGGCGCAGTGGCTGGATTGTGACCGGGCTGCTGGCATTGCTGACCGTCGTACTGACTTTCTTTATGTTGCGCGCGCTGAATCGCCAGCATCGTAAGCCGAATCCATTGAACGAAGAGAGCGAGACTCATTCTGTGGTGTTGGGCGGCGAACATTTCAGTACCAATCTCAGTGGACTGTCTGCGCGCCAGCTGCTGCGTACCGTCTTTCGCGAGCGTACCGCGTTTCTGGCCAGTGTGATTTGTCTGGGTTTTGGTTTTTCCTCTGTGATTTTCTCCACCTGGCTGAATACCTATCTGGCGGAGCTGGAGTTGCCAGCAACACTGGGCGGTTACAGCTGGACGGCGGCAGGCCTGACCGGTATGGCTGCAGGTTTTCTGATGGGCAAGCTTGCGGACCGTAAGGGCCATGGCAGCGCCATGCTGATCGGCTTTGCGGCATTTACCCTGAGTCTGCTGGCATTTCAGTACGCGCCGCAGAAGTTCGTTACTCTGGTGGGCTTTGGCTACGGTCTGATGTACTTCCCTATGTGGGGCATTGTGCTGGGGTGGGTCAGCCGTAAGTATTCTGCCCGGGTAACTATGCAGATGAACAGCGTCACCATTGTCTGTTTTGGTGTGGGCGGCGCGCTGGGTAACCTGATTGCCGGCAGTATTCAGCAGGTGCAGGGCAGTCTGGTGGATGTTTACCGGATGATCACGATCATTGCTCTGTTACTGACCATGATTGCGGCGTATATCTGGCTGACTGAGCGGACACTGAAAAAACCGGCGGCGGAAGCTGTCTGATTTTCGCTGAACCGGTGCCAGGTCCTGGCCAGAACTGGTTATTTTTACAGTCCCTGATTGAGGATAGGTGGGCATGCTGGTAGGCTAGCTCACTTTATCTGATGGCTGTTTAATCCCCATGATTGGTCGTTTACAGGGCATTATTCTTGAAAAGCAGGCGCCTGAGCTGCTGATTGACGTGAATGGCGTCGGTTACGAAGTTCAGGCTCCGATCTCCACCTTTGCTACCCTCGGCCAGACCGGCTCGGTAGCGGTCCTTTATACTCACCTCGCAATCCGTGAAGACGCTCACCAGCTGTATGGCTTCAGTGATAAATCACAGCGCACTCTGTTCCGCACTCTGATTAAAGTCAGTGGTGTTGGCCCTAAGCTGGCGCTGGCGATTCTGTCCGGTATGGATGTGAATTCCTTTGCTGCCTGTGTGCACGCCGAAGACGTCACCGCGCTGACCAAATTACCGGGCGTTGGTAAGAAAACGGCGGAACGCCTTATTGTTGAAATGCGCGATCGCCTGAAAGAATGGCAGGCTCCAGCGCCATTGTGGGCGGCAGCTGATGCGGCGGATAAAGCATCAGTGGATGCCATGCTGCTGGAGGCCGAAGGCGCGCTGATTGCTCTGGGTTACAAACCACAGGACGCCTCGAAGATGCTGAACAAAGTGTCGGGTGCCGAGACGCCGGAAGAAATGATCCGTCTGGCACTGCGCAATACGCTTGGCCGCTGATCACTGAGGACAAGGAATGATTGAGACCGATCGCTTTATCAGTGCCGAGCCGGCCCGTGGCGAAGAGCATATGGATCGTGCCATCCGCCCGAAATCGCTGGCGGAATACATTGGCCAGCCCCATGTGCGCGAACAGATGGAAATCTTTATTGGCGCGGCCAAAGCCCGTGGCGAGGCTCTGGATCACACGCTGGTATTCGGTCCGCCGGGGCTGGGTAAAACCACATTGGCCAATATCATTGCCGAAGAAATGGGCGTGCAGATTAAATCGACCTCAGGTCCGGTGCTGGAAAAAGCCGGTGACCTCGCAGCACTGCTTACTAACCTCGAAGAAGGCGATGTTCTTTTTATTGATGAAATTCACCGCCTGAGTCCGGCAGTGGAAGAAGTGCTGTATCCGGCAATGGAAGATTACCAGCTGGATATTATGGTCGGCGAAGGCCCGGCAGCGCGCTCGATTAAAATTGACCTGCCGCCTTTTACCCTGGTTGGCGCTACCACCCGCGCTGGTCTGCTGACCTCGCCGCTGCGCGACCGTTTCGGTATCGTGCAGCGTCTGGAGTTTTACAACATTGCCGATTTATCCGGCATCGTGGCGCGCAGTGGTCGTCTGCTGGAACTGCAGGTGGATGACCGCGGTGCTGAAGAAATCGCCCGGCGTGCCCGTGGTACGCCACGTATTGCTAACCGTTTACTGCGCCGTGTACGCGATTACGCTCAGGTGAAAGGTGATGGTACGGTCAATCATACCTGTGCCGATGCGGCGCTGAATATGCTTAATGTGGATGCACAGGGCTTCGATCATATGGACCGTCGCCTGCTGCTGACTCTGCTGGAAAAATACGATGGTGGCCCGGCCGGTGTGGATAGCCTGGCGGCTTCTATCGGCGAAGAACGCGATACCATTGAAGATGTGCTGGAGCCCTATCTGATGCAGCAGGGCTATATCACCCGCACGCCGCGGGGCCGTATGGCGACCAAACTGGCCTATCTGCATTTTGGTCTGGATCTGCCATCCCGTTTTAATCAGGAAGATGAATCATGACCTTTGCATGGCCGTTGCGTGTCTATATAGAAGACACTGATGTCGGCGGCATTGTCTACTACGCCAATTATTTCCGTTACCTTGAGCGCGCCCGCACAGAGTGGCTGCGCGCCATGGGGTACAGTCAGGAAATACTGCGTCATGATGATGTACTGCTGATTGTGCGCGATGTTCAGGCTAAATATCGCCTGCCGGCGAAACTCGACGATGAACTAACTGTCACGGTTGAACTCGAAACTCAGCGTAAAGCCAGCGCTGTTCTTAAGCAGAGTGTGTACCGCGATGGTGATGTCGGTCGTGAGTGTTTACTCACGGCAGAAATAGGCATTGCCTGTATAACTACGGAGGGGCGCCCACGCGCATTTCCACCAGAGATTTTTACCGCCATGTCAGCGACAGCTGATGCGGCGGAATGAACGATGATGACTATCAGGAGCTGATGTGAACGAATCCGTATCAATTTTTTCTTTGATTATTAACGCCAGCATTGTGGTGCAGCTGGTGATGCTGATGCTGCTGGCGGCATCGGTAGCAAGCTGGATAGTCATCGTTCAGCGTACCCGTCTGTTACGCGCCAGCCGCGAGCAGATGCTCGAGTTTGAAGATCGCTTCTGGTCCGGTGTTGATCTCAATGAGCTGTACCGCGAATGCCAGAAAAATCCGCTGCCAAGCAACGTCGAAAACGTCTTTATGGCTGGCCTGAAAGAATTCAGCAAAATGCGTCAGCAGAATACTTCCGATCCGGATGCGGTGATGGCCGGTGTTCAGCGTGCCATGCGCATTGCCATTACCCGTGAATCTGAAGCACTGGACACCCATCTGCCGTTCCTGGCGACGGTTGGTTCAACCAGCCCGTATGTCGGTCTGTTTGGTACAGTATGGGGGATTATGCATTCCTTCCAGGGCCTGGCCAGCGTAAAACAGGCGACCATTGCCACGGTTGCTCCGGGTATTTCTGAAGCCCTGGTGGCGACGGCAATGGGTCTGTTTGCGGCGATTCCGGCGGTGATTTTCTACAACCGTTTTGCTACCCGTGTGGATCAGCAGGTGACGGCTCTGCAAACGTTCTCCGATGAATTTTCATCTCTGCTGTACCGTCAGGCGCTGAAAATGCAGCAGACCGCCAAATCCGAATCCCAGAAAGCTGAAGCTGCCAAAAAAGACGCGGAGCACTGAGATGGAACCAGCACCGGCTCCGGCGCCAAAACGCCGGCCTATGTCTGAAATCAACGTAGTGCCATATATCGATGTGATGCTGGTGCTGCTGATTATTTTTATGGTGACAGCTCCGATGCTGGTGCAAAGCGTACCGGTAAATCTGCCGGACGTTGATGCTACGCCAACCGAAATCGAACCAGACGACAGCACCATTATTATTACCGTCAATGAGCGCGGTATTTATTATATCGAGCGCGATGAAGGTAATCCGACGGCGATGATCCTGCAGGAAATCGTCGACTATGCAGAAAAGATTAAAGCCACCGTACCGGAAACCCGGGTGATGATCCGCGGTGATGATCAGGTGCCGTACGGCAAAGTCGTTGCCTTAATGGGCGGTCTGCAGGGAGCTGGCATCAGTAATGTCGGACTGATTACCGAAGCTCCGGATCCGGAGGCCAGTCGCTGATATGAGCTGGCTTGATCCGCAGCGTTATTCGCTGCCGGTGGTGGTGTCTGTTGGTTTGCATATTCTGATTGGTTTGCTGTTTCTGTTTCAGTGGCCAACCGAACATCGTGTGCCGGAACCGGTTCCGCAGCACATGATTGCCAACGTGGTACAGACAGAAAATAAAGCGGTTAAGCAACGTGAAGAGCAGGCCGCGAAAGAACAGCGGCGCAAAGAGCAGGCGGCTAAGCGTGAAGCTGAACGTAAAAAGCAGCAGGCTGCTGAACAGAAAAAAGCCCGTGAAAAAGCTCAGCGTGAAAAACAGTTAGCTGAACAGAAAGCGCGCGAAAAAGCTGCGAAGGAAAAAGCAGCAAAAGAAAAAGCCGCCAAAGACAAAGCGGCTGCTGAACAGAAAGCTCAGCAGCAGGCAAAAGAAAGAGCACAACAGGAACAGCAGTTGCTGGAGCAGTTGGCCAAAGAGCAGGCGGCGGAAGAACGACGCGCTCAGGAGCAGGCCAGAAAAGCTGCTGAAGAAGCGGCTCGTCAGGCAGAGTTAGCAGAAGCCATGACCGCGGATGCAACCACTGCGATCCGCAGCAAAGTGGAATCGGTCTGGCAGTATCCGCCGGCGGTGCGTCCGGATCAGACGGTAACGGTAAGAATTGTCCTGGTGCCGACCGGGCAGGTGATGGATGTAAAAGTGGTTAAGTCCAGTGGCAATGCAGCCCTTGACCGCTCAGTGGAGCAGGCTGTGTTAAAAGCATCGCCATTGCCGGTACCAAAAGATCCAAGAGTGTTCGAGCAGAATTTCCGTACTATTACTTTTAATTTCACACCGGAGAATGCGACGTGGTAAAACGCAGTATCTTTTTATTTATTCTGTTCGCCTGCAATCTGGTTCACGCCGAACTGACGATTGAAATTACTCAGGGTAAGCAGAGCGCTATCCCGGTTGCCGTGGTGCCTTTTGACTGGAAGGGCAGTCAGCCGCTGCCGGAAGACATCAGCGCAATTATTACCAACGATCTGGGCTCCAGTGGTTATTTCCGCACACTGCCCGCAGGCAATATGATCAGTCAGCCAACCAGCCTGTCTCAGGTTGTGTATGGTGACTGGGCAAATCTGCGTCAGGATTTTGTGGTAATCGGATCGGTTGAGCTGTTGCCGGAAGGTTACGCAGTACAGTTCCATGTCCTGGATGTACATCAGAAAATGGAAATCCTGCGGCATCGGGTGCGCGGTAAGGCCAGCCAGCTGCGTGATCTGGCGCATTACATCAGCGATTACATTTTTGAAAAGATCACCGGCGTACCGGGCGTATTTTCTACCAAGCTGATTTATGTGACCACCAATCGTGAGCGTACCCGCTTTAATCTGAATTACGCGGATGCCGATGGCGCGCGTGAACAACTGATTTTTACCTCTGATGATCCGATTATTTCTCCGGCCTGGTCCCAGGACGGAAAGAAAGTGGCCTACGTGTCTTTTGAAAATGGTCACAGTGAAATCTTCTTCCAGGAGCTTTCTTCCGGAAAACGTGAACGGGTCGTCGCTTTTGAGGGGTCAAACAGTGCTCCTGCCTTCTCTCCGGACGGAACCAAGCTGGCTTTTGTGCACTCGAAGCTTGGTAACCCTGACATTTATGTTATGGATCTGGCGACGAGAAAAACCGAACGCATGACCAACCATTATGCGATCGATACGGAGCCACAATGGGGAGTGAATGGAGACACTATCTATTTTACTTCCAGCCGTGCGGGTGGTCCGCAGGTATACAAACTGGACACTGGCAGTAAGGCCGTCACGCGGGTGACGTACGAAGGTGCCTATAATGCCCGGGCCCGTATCACGGCAGACGGACGTAAGCTGGTTTATGTGCACCGCAGTGGTGAAAGATTCCACATCGCTTCGCAGGATTTGAAAAGCGGACTGGTGCACATTCTGACAAGTGAAACTAATTTGGATGAGTCACCTAGTGTTGCACCTAACGGAAGTATGGTAATTTATGCTGCAAGTGAAGCGAATCGTAGTATCCTTGCAGCGGTTTCCGTTGATGGGGATGTAAAATTCCGCTTACCATCCAAATATGGTGATGTCAGGGAACCAGCCTGGTCGCCGATTTTTAAATAACTTAACTCACTTCGGACTGGAAGACTGTTATGCAAACTACTGCACTGTATAAAACCCTGGGTCTGGCACTGTGTGCCGCATTCATCTCTGCTTGTTCTAGCACTGGCGACGTTGAAGAAGGTACTTCATCTGAAGCGACCGCAACTGAAACTGAAGCAGAAGCAACTCAGGCTGTAGACACTGCTGCTGTTGATGGTGAATCTCTGGAAGCTGAAGCTGCTGCCGCTCAGGCTGCTCTGCTGGAACAGACTGTGTTCTACTTCGACTTCGACGAAAGCACTATCAAGAGTGAAAGCAAGGCTGCTCTGATGGCTCACGCTGCATACCTGGCTGCTAACGGCTCTGCTCAGGTTGTTCTGGAAGGTCACGCTGATGAGCGCGGTACTGTTGAATACAACCTGGCTCTGGGCGAGCGTCGTGCCATGGCTGTACGTCGTTTCCTGATGGCGAACGGTGCATCTTCTTCTCAGATGAAAGTTGTAAGCTTCGGTGAAGAACGTCCAGCAGTAATGGGCAGCTCTGCAGAGTCTTACGCTAAAAACCGTCGTGTTGAAGTGAAATACCAGAGCAATTAATGAAAGCAGTCGTCCTGACCGTACTTGCAGCAGTTTCTGCTGCAGGTGCATACGCGGATGACGAGTGGGTTTCGGTTGGTGGTACCACCCAGGTAGCACCGGCCGGGTCCGCAACAACCATCGATTCATCCAAACGGGCTGTCGTTCAGACGCCTGTCATCAGTGCCTCTCCCGCACCGGATTCTCCGGTATCCTCCGATCTGTTATCTGAACTCTATCTGCAGGTTGAACAAATGCAGTCTGAAATTGCCATGCTGCGTGGTCAGCTGGAAGAGCAGACGCATCAGCTGCAGCGTATGAAGCAGGAACAGCAGGAGCGTTATCTCGATCTTGATCGCCGTGTATCCGGGCTTTACACCTCGCCACCGCAAACCACTGCTCCGGCTGCCACTGTCGCGCCACAGCAACCTGTTGCTGGTGGGGCAGAGCAACAGCCACAGTTGTCTGCCGCTGATGCGTATAAGCAGGCGCAGAAGCTGATGTACGATAAAAAGTACACAGAGGCGAATGCTGCCTATGAGACGCTGGCTGCTCAGAATCCTGGTGACCCTCTGGCGGTCAATGCCATTTACTGGAGTGGTGAGATTTATCTGCTGCAGGGCGATCTGGATAAAGCGCTGATGCGTTTCCGCGATGTGGTCGATAAACATCCGGATCACATCAAGGTACCGGATGCCATGTACAAAACCGGCTATACGCTGGGGCGTCAGGGAAAAACCGCTGAGGCCAGACAATGGATGCAGAAGGTGGTCGATCAGTATCAGGGTAAAGCTGATACGGTTGTCCGGCTTGCCAGAAACTATCTGGAATCCCATTAAGGAAAATCGCCTGATTTCCCTGCAAAGCCCGGCCCTGCCGGGCTTTTGCGTTTCTGATTGGTTATCTTTTAGCCGGAAATTCTGCCTAAGTGACTGAAAGTGAAACTTTTTTTAAAAAAAGGGTTGTCACGTCCTCAAATTTAAGTATTATATGCGCCTCTTCCGGGGGTCGTTAGCTCAGCTGGTAGAGCAGTTGGCTTTTAACCAATTGGTCGCAGGTTCGAATCCTGCACGACCCACCACTTTTAAAAATTTGGATCGGAAGATAAGTTACTGAAAAGATTGACAATTTTCGATTTTACGGTAACATAGCCAGCACTTAGGGTCGTTAGCTCAGCTGGTAGAGCAGTTGGCTTTTAACCAATTGGTCGCAGGTTCGAATCCTGCACGACCCACCAAATTCCGAAAGGGAGAAAGTTAAGAGCTTTCTCCCTTTTTTGTTGGCCGGAATATATTGGTAAAAACAATTGTTAGGGTTGCACAATCATACCGGACGCGGATTGGGTGGCCTGTGGTATCATCCGCACTGACTGAAAGAACCCAGAACAGAGTCTGCTATGAACGAATCCGTAAACGGTTCCCGCGAAATTATCCGGGATTACTGGACCAACGCCCCGGCACCCCTGAGTGAGGCTGAGAGTACAGCGCTCAAGCAGGAGATCCGCGAATTATTGCGCCAGGAAGACGCCGTTCTGGTCGCTCACTACTACACCGATCCTGAGATTCAGGCACTGGCTGAAGAGACCGGTGGCTGTGTCGCTGATTCCCTCGAAATGGCCCGCTTCGGTCATGATCACAAAGCCAGTACGCTGGTGGTTGCCGGTGTGCGCTTTATGGGCGAAACGGCAAAAATTCTGAGTCCGGAAAAACGCATTCTGATGCCAACGCTGGAAGCGACCTGTTCGCTCGATCTGGGCTGTCCGGTGGATGAATTTTCCGCTTTCTGTGATCAGCACCCGGAGCGCAAAGTGGTGGTGTATGCCAACACCTCTGCGGCAGTAAAGGCGCGTGCAGACTGGGTTGTTACCTCAAGCATTGCGCTGGATGTGGTTGCACACCTGAAGAGTCAGGGCGAGAAAATCATCTGGGCGCCGGATAAACATCTGGGTAACTATATCGAGCGCGAAACCGGCGCTGATATGCTGATGTGGGACAGCGCCTGTATCGTCCACGACGAATTCAAAGCCAAAGCGCTGGAAGATCTGAAAAAGGTACATCCGGAAGCAGCCATTCTGGTTCACCCGGAATCACCTCAGAGTGTGGTGGAAATGGCCGATGCGGTTGGTTCAACCAGTCAGCTGATCAAGGCTGCGCAGTCTCTGCCTAATGAGACTCTGATTGTCGCTACCGATAAAGCCATCTTCTATAAAATGCAGCAGGCGGCGCCTGGTAAGCTTCTGATTGAAGCGCCGACCGCCGGCAATGGTGCAACCTGTCGCAGCTGTGCGCATTGTCCATGGATGGGTATGAACGGTCTGCAGAATATCCGTGATGTGCTGAAAAACGGCGATCAGGAAATCTTTATTGATGAAGCCCTGCGTCAGCAGGCGATTGTCAGTCTGCAGCGTATGCTGGATTTCAATAAGGGCTGATTAAGCCCTTATTTCCCTCTCTATTGCAGCTGGCTCAGGCTGGCTGCCATGATTCTCAGTCGCTGACTGATGATTGATTCCTGCTGAAAATCCCCGGCTTTTTTTGCTTCCTGTAATGCCAGTTCCATTTGTCGTAAGGCCCGCGCCTGCTGACCGGAAAAAAACAGGTATTCGCCGTTGGCGCGGAACGACGTGAGCTTCATCTGTGCATGTTCCGCGGCTTCCGCCAGGCGTTGCCATAACCAGGGTGTGGTCGGGCGCTTGTCACAAAGATTCTGCAGAACGCGTACGGCCCGCGCTGATTCATCATGGTCATCAAGAATGCTGGCTTTGGTGGTCAGCAGTACCAGATTCTGAGGGGCATAAGTCAGTGCTTTATCCAGTGTGATGATAGCTTTTTCCGTATCTCCCTGAGCGGCTGTGACACGGGCGTCGAGGGCACTCACGGCAGCGTGTTGATTCCAGGGGCTGATAATATCGTCGAGGTATTTGCGCGCCTCATCCGGTTTTTTCTGTTCCAGTGCCAGACTGGCGAGGTTGTAACTGGCTGCGGCAAAGTCACCGCTGCCGCGCGGATTACGGCTGCGTATTTCCTGCAGATACTGACCGACTTCGCTCTCATCCAGCTGGTAACGGCGCATGGCACCCTGTTTCAGAATCAGAAATTCGAGGCTGGTCAGACGTGGTTTACGCGGATACTGTTCAGCCCGGCCGGCGGCGTCCGCTACCCGTGATTCGGTTACCGGGTGAGTCAGCAGAAATTCGGGCGGGCGGCTGCTGAAGCGGTTGGCATACAGCATTTGCTCAAACATGCTCGACATGGCGTGTGGGTCGAGACCGGCTGCCACTAGCGTGCGCATACCGAGACGGTCGGCTTCCTGTTCCCATTCACGGGAGAAGGCCAGCTGATTCTGAATAGTGGCTGCCTGGCCGGCCATCAGTCCGGCAAAACCGGCGTTGGTGTTATTGGTAGCAATCAGCAGAATACTGGCCAGCAGGGTGGCAATGGCCACCGGTTCCTGACGCTGGGCCTGTTCAACCCGGCGCGCGTAATGGCGCTGGCTGAGGTGTGCAAGTTCGTGCGCGAGCACCGAAGACACTTCGTCTTCGTCCTGGGCGTAAAGCAGCAGACCGTAATTGATACCGATGATGCCGCCGGGAACGGCAAAGGCGTTGAGGTTAGGCTGGTCAACGACAACAAATTCCAGGTCGGGATGATTCAGTCCGGAATAGGGCACCAGACGGTAAATCTGGTTTTCCAGAAACGTGGTCAGCATCGGGTCACTCAGGGTCGGCGCCTGCGCGCGCAGTTGCCTGAGCCAGATACGGCCAAGGGTGTATTCCTGTTGCAGTGATACGTAACCCGAGGTTGAGTCGCCCAGCGACGGCAGGTCTCCGCTATTAGCGTTTACCTGGGTGGCGAGGCAGGCGGTTAATCCGAGGGCGATAGATAAGCGTGCAAGTAACAAAAAGCTGATCCTGAATCCGGTGACTTCGTTAGACCGGGCGCCAGCAGATAGTTCAGGCGGACTGCTGCGCACTGTGTTTAGGCCGGTTTTGCTCTTATCGCATTGAATACCGGCGTCTTCTCAGCAGGGATACAGGGACTGTTTTCCGGCGCTGAGTTATACTGCCTGACCAGTTTGGCAAAAGGCTTATAGCGTGTCTAATCAATCTCATTATGATCATTATCTCGACGCCAGGGAACTTAACTGTCCGATGCCTTTACTCAAGACCAAACTGGCACTGAAAAACCTGGCTGAGGGTGAGGTGCTGAAAGTCTCTGCGACTGACCGGGGATCGATGCTGGATATTCCGAAATTTCTGTCGTTGACTGACCACCAGTTGCTCAGCTGCGATGAAACCGACAGCGAATGCCATTTCTGGATTAAAAAGGGAGTCTGACGGATGCTGAACGTATTCCGCCGCTGGATTGATCGTTACTTCTCGGACGAAGAAGCACTGGTATTGCTGTTGTTGATCACTGCCGTACTGGTCATTGTGGTTACGTTGGGTAAGGTGCTTGCGCCGTTTCTGACGGCATTGATTCTGGCTTATCTGTTACAGGGGGCGATGAACACCTGTAAGCGTATTGGCATGGGGCATCTGGGCGCGACTATTACCGTGTTTCTCGGTTTTGTCGGCGTACTGATGTTGCTGCTGTTTTTTATTCTGCCCGCCGCCTGGCAGCAGCTGACCCAATTTTTTTACGAGTTACCGAAAATGGCGTCAAAGGGCCAGGGTGCGCTGATGATGCTGCCGGAACAATATCCGGAGCTGGTGACCGAAGCCCAGGTAAAAGAATGGACCAAGCAGATCGGCGATGAGCTGGCTTCTATGGGGCAATGGGCAGTGAGCTTTTCCATAACCGGTATCACCGGGCTGATGTCGGTGCTGATTTACTGCGTGCTGGTGCCGATTCTGGTGTTTTTCCTGCTCAAGGACTCCGAAAAAATCGTCAACTGGTGCAACAGCTTTTTGCCTCACAGACGCCAGTTGCTGGATCGGATCTGGGGTGAAATGGACGAACAGATCGCAAATTATATCCGTGGTAAGGCGCTGGAGATTGCCGTTGTTGGTATCACCACCTACATCGCTTTTATCATTCTGGGGATTAACTACGCCGCGTTACTGGCCATCGGTGTGGGTCTGTCGGTGCTGGTGCCATACATTGGCGCGGCGGTCGTTACCATTCCGATTGCCCTGGTGGGTTACGTACAGTGGGGCTGGAGTGACAGTTTTATCTGGCTGATGGTGGTGTACGGTATTATTCAGGCACTGGATGGCAATGTGCTGGTGCCTCTGCTGTTTTCTGAAGTGGTGAATCTGCATCCGGTGGCCATTATTGTCGCCGTACTGGTGTTCGGTGGTTTGTGGGGCTTCTGGGGTGTGTTTTTTGCCATCCCGCTGGCGACCTTGCTGAAAGCAGTAATGCAGGCCTGGCCTGAGTCCGGCAGCACGGAAGAGTCGGTTTAACTGACTTGTCACCAAACGCCTGCACCAGTAGACTTGCGCCTTTGATTTTATGTGCCCGACGGGCAGTTTTTTGGAGTAAAGCTTGATGATTACCGGCAGTATCGTGGCTATGGTAACCCCAATGCACGCCGACGGCAGTGTTGATTGGGAACGTCTGGACCAGTTAGTGGAATTCCACATTAAGGAAGGTACGGATGCCATCGTCGCGGTTGGTACCACCGGTGAATCAGCTACCCTGAGCACCGCCGAACACTGCGACGTGATTGAGCGTGTCATTAAGGTGGCTGGCGGACGTCGTCCGATCATCGCCGGCACTGGCGCGAACTCCACCTCCGAAGCCATTGAGCTGACTCAGGAAGCCAAAAACCTGGGTGCGGATGCCTGTCTGCTGGTGACTCCGTATTACAACAAGCCGCCACAACGCGGCATCATCAAGCATCACGAAGCCATTGCGGCAGCCGTTGATGTGCCACAGATTCTGTACAATGTTCCGGGCCGTACCGCCTGTGACATGCTGCCGGAAACCATCGCCGCGCTGGCAGACATCGAACAGATTGTTGCTGTTAAAGAGGCGACCGGCGATCTGGAACGTGCGCGTAAGGTGATTGAACTGGTCGGTGACCGTATGGCGGTGTATTCCGGTGACGATCCGACCGCCAGCGATCTGATTCTGTTGGGTGGTAAAGGCAACATCTCGGTAACCGCTAACGTAGCGCCAAAAATGATGCACGAGCTGTGCATGCTGGCGCTGGATGGTAAAGCCGATGAAGCCCGCGCACTGAATGAAAAACTGATGAACCTGCACAAGTCTCTGTTCTGCGAAGCTAACCCGATTCCGGTGAAATGGGCCATGCAGCGTATGGGGCTGATGGAAGGTGGCATCCGCCTGCCACTGGTCGAGCTTGATGAGCGTTACCATGCCAAAGTTGAGCTGGCGCTGACTTCATACGGACTGATCTGATGACAGCTTCCCGTACTCTGATGCTGCTGGCCGTGCTGATGGCCAGCGGTTGCAGTCTGTTGCCGGATGATAACGCCATGGCGTATCTGGATGCAGAAGAACAGCCGGAAACTCAGGTCCCGGCTGGCAGCACACCGCTGAATACGGCTCAGGCTTATCCTATCCCTGAGCTGCCGGTCACGCCGGCAAAACCTACCGAATTTGAAGTACCTATGCCGGCGGCTTACCGCGAAGAGCAGGGTGAAAATGTCGCGACACTGACTGAATATCAGGCGACGGACGCTAATGCGCGTCTGGAGCAGGACGGTGCCGGTACTCTGATTCTGCGTCTTGATGGCAACTACGCCAACAACTGGGCGCGGGTCACCGAAGCGCTGGCAGCTTCATCACTGAAAATGACCGACCTTAACCGCAGCACAGGTACCTATTACCTTGAAGTGGTTACCCGGGCTGCGGATGAGAATCTGAGCTGGTGGGGTCGTCTTTGGGGCAATGATGAGCCGGAAGTTGCGGTATATATGCTGAAAATGAACCGCGCCCGTAACGGTGTCTATCTGTCGCTGCTGACCGATGCCGATACGCTTGCGGATGAAGCCCTGACACGGGACGTACTGGAAGAAATCAAGCGCCAGCTGAGTCAGTGAGATATTGTTCGTTAGGCAGTGGCAGCCGCGGTAATGCTACCCTGGTCGCCACGGATGATCAGGCCCTGTTGATCGACTGCGGGTTCAGCCGCAAAGTTATTATGCAGCGCCTGCAGGAAGCGCAGCAGAATCCACAGACACTGGTCGGCGTGTTTGTTACCCACGAACACGGTGATCACGCCAAAGGTGTGCAGGCTCTGTGCGAACTGCTGGATATTCCGATTTATTCATCCTTCGGCACCGCGCGTAAAATGGGCTGGACGGAACATGCACTGTGGCAGTGTATCCGTTCGGAGCAGCCGGTTGAGCTGGGTTCTATGGATGTTTTCCCGGTCGTCGTCCCCCATGATGCGGAAGAGCCGCTGCAGTTTGTGGTGCAGAGCACTGCCGGTAAGCGCCTCGGGGTATTGTCTGACCTTGGCACCCTGACGCCGCATATATTGCAGGCCTACAATGGTTGTCATGGTCTGCAGCTGGAAGCGAATCATGATCCGGTGATGCTGATGAATGGCCCTTATCCTCCAGGTTTACGGGCCCGGGTCGCCGGCAATTTCGGCCATCTGAGTAATCAGCAGTGTGCCGAGCTGCTGCAGCGTCTGCACTGGCAGGGGCTGCAACATGTGACCGCCGGTCACATCAGCGAAAAGAATAATGCCAGAGAGCTGGTGAGCCAGACTCTGAGCGGAATATTAGGGTGCAGGGCAGAGGAAGTGAAATTGCTCGATCAGGATTCCATTTCTGCCTGGCTGCATCTTTAACCGAAAAAACCTATCTGTTTTTAATTCCGGAGACTCCGATGGAAAAACGTGAATTACTTTATTCTGGCAAGGCGAAATCTGTGTATACCACGGATGATCCGGATTACATGGTGCTTGAATTCCGTAACGATACTTCTGCATTTGATGGTAAGAAAGTCGAGCAGCTGGATCGTAAAGGCATGGTGAACAACACCTTTAACGCCTTCATCATGACCCGCCTGGCAGAAGCCGGTATTCCAACGCACTTCGAGCGTCAGCTGTCCAGCACCGAGTCTCTGGTAAAGCGTCTGGACATGATTCCGCTGGAATGTGTGGTACGTAATATTGCAGCCGGCAGCCTGTGTCGTCGTCTCGGTGTGGAAGAGGGTATTGATCTGCTGCCACCGACCTTCGAACTGTTCCTGAAGAACGATGCGCTGGGCGATCCTATGGTGAATGAATACCATGCCCGTTCCTTTGGCTGGGTAGAAGATCAGCATCTGGAACGCATGAAAGAACTGACCTTTAAAGTGAACGAAGTGCTGAAGCAGATTTTCCTCGATGGCGGTCTGCTGCTGGTGGATTCCAAGCTGGAATTTGGTCTGTTCAACGGTGAAGTGGTTCTGGGCGATGAATTCTCTCCGGACGGCTGCCGCCTGTGGGACAAAGACACCCGCGAAAAACTCGACAAAGACCGCTTCCGTCAGGGGCTGGGTGGTGTTGTTGAAGCTTATGAAGAAGTAGGCCATCGTATCGGTATTACCTTCCCATAATTCCTGCTGATAGCCGGCTGGCGCACTCTCCCCGGATGCGCTGGCCTGTTATGTGATTTATCCCACCGTTTATCCATTCTTTATGCCGAAATAATTGGCATTGTAATAATTTCTGGGCAAACTAGTTCCACTTGTGGCAACTCTGAGTAAACGTCAGTGGTGGCCAGCCCGAAAATACTTACAAATGGGATAAATTCAATGAAGAAGACTGCCCTCGCTATTGCCGTTCTGGCAATGACTCCTTTTGCCGCTCAGGCGGATCTGCTGTTTACCGTTGGTGCCAAAGCCAGCGTCTGGAACACAGAGTCAAAAGGTGATCTGGATGAAGGTGTATCGGTGGAAGACGATGGCCTGAATCTCGACAAAGAAAATGGTACTCAGATTTCAGTATTTTTCGAACATCCGGTGCCTTTCCTGCCAAACATTAAAGTACGTAATACTTCACTGGAAATTGAAGGTGATGGCTCACTGGTTGCTGCATCCTTTGCTGATCAGACCTTTAACGAGAATGTCACCAGCCGTATGGATCTGACCCATAATGACCTGACTCTGTACTGGGGGCTGCCGCTGCCGGTACCTTTCCTTGATATTAACTTCGGTCTGAACGCCCGTCAGTTTGATGGTGATGCGGAAGTGTCCGGTGAAATTTCCGGCCGCACTGAAACCGTTGATCTCGATTTCGTTCTGCCGATGGTTTATGGCGAAGTCAAAATTAATACACCAATCGGTATTTACGGTAACGTCGATATTAATTACGTTGGCTATGGCGATAACAAAATGAGCGATATCAGCTATGGTCTGGGTTACGACCTGCCGATTCCGGTTGTTGATCTGGGTATTGAAGCGGGTTACCGCTCCCTGAACCTGCAGACCGATCCGGATGATGTGGATATCGATGCTGATGTTGATGTATCCGGTACTTACTTCGGTGCATCGCTGTCCGTTGGTTTCTGATTGACGGATTGTGTGAACGCATAAAAAAAGCGGCTATGCCGCTTTTTTTATGTCTGCTTTTTATGCACGAAACTGTGCGCCTGTTTTATTCAGCTTCGCGAATAAATTGCGCCAGAATTTTTTTGCTCTTCCTGTCGCCGACTGTGGCGCTGACCACTTCGGCGCGCACAGCATGGGTTGGGTGTTTACGGTACTCAGTATCCAGATAGCAGCGTTCCAGGGTGCAAAGGCGTACACCTAACTGCAGTACGACAGAACGGGCAGAGGTGTAGGGGTAGGCCGCTTCCGGCGTAGTTTGCCAGGAAATGTCCTCAAACAGGCCGGGTTCCCAAAGCCATTCCGCATCGTTGTTCGTCAGAATTCCGTAGGTTTTGAAATTCAGCATGGCGGCCACCCAGCGCTGACCACGGTCACGTAATACCTGTTGGCCGAGACGGTTTTCTTCGGTGTCTTCTTTCAGGGTAAATTCCAGCACCGATTTGGCCTGCTGGCCTGGCTGGTACATGGCTTCGTCATCGGGAAATAACGGGCTGTAATCAGCACTGTTGGGCAGGTTACGCATGCCGACAATGGTGAAGCTCTGTTTTTTCGCACTGTAATTGTATTTTGCTGCCTGCAGTTCAAACTTAATAAAGTAGGTTCCACCGGCGCTGAAACTGTTTTCGGCATTGCTGCTGAACAGGCTGTTAATCTGTTTCGTGCTCAGTCTGTTCTGCCGTTGCCAGGCTTTTTCTGCCTGCGCGGTACGCAGTGTGATGCGCTGTTCACGCAGGGCAGCTTCCTGCTGGGCGGCCAGGGCTGCCTGTTCTGCCTGCTGGGCGCGCAGCATTTCCATGCGGTGCTGTTCTTCCCGGGATGGGCCGCTGCAGGCCGAGAGTGTCAGGACACAGCTCATCACAAGTAGTCCGTACTTCATTCTTTGTCCTCTCTGATGATTTTGTCTGATTATATCCAGCTGGCGGAAAATATCGCGGTTTAACACCGGTTTTACTGACCTTAAAGGACAATCCGGGAAAGACTGTGCACTCCGGCTGTACTGGACACGGGCAGGGTGCTGTGAGAGTCTTGCCGCCGCTGCGGCACCGGGTCTGGTTTTTAATCATCAACCCTGATGTGCCGGGTTTTGATAGGGGTGAGCAGACTCAGGCAGTAACACGGTGTCGGGCGGAAACTTACCGCAGTGGTTGGGGTCAGAACCCTCCTGCATTCGCTGTCATATAAATTCATCACGGCATGTAGTAACGTACAGGCTGTTGCAAAACCCAAGCAAGGATAACCAATGAATCTGAAGAAAACCGTACCGGCTGTTGTGCTGGGCACTTTGTTATTGGCCGGTTGTGGTCAGGAGGAAAAAGTGAAGTTAGAAAATCATGTTGATCAGGCCAGCTACGGCGTCGGTCTGAATATTGGCCGTCAGCTGTCCCAGGAAGGTGTGGACATGAATGCAGACGCAGTAGCGGCTGGTATTAAAGACGCTCTGAGCGGTGCTGAACAGCAAGTTGATGATGAAACTCTGAAAGCGGCATTCGAAAAACTGCGTGAAGAACAGATGCGTAAGCAGCAGGCTCTGAACGACGCAGCGGCTCAGGCCGGTAACGATTTCCTTGCTGAAAATGCAAAACGTGACGGCGTAACTGTGACTGAATCCGGTCTGCAGTACGAAGTTCTGGCCTCCGGTGACGACAGCCAGCCAACCCCACTGCCAACCGATACCGTGCGTGTTCACTACCACGGCACTCTGATCGACGGCAGCGTATTTGACTCTTCTGTTGAGCGTGGTGAACCAGCTCAGTTCCCGGTTAACGGCGTAATTAAAGGTTGGGTAGAAGCCCTGCAGATGATGCACCCTGGCGACAAGTGGAAGCTGTTTATTCCAGCTGAACTGGCTTACGGCGCCCGTAGCCCAAGCCCGGCTATCCCAGCTAACTCTGCGCTGGTATTTGAAGTAGAACTGCTGGAAATCGTTAAGTAATCCGGCTTTCTGCACGATAAAAAGACAGCGGCTTTGGCCGCTGTTTTTTTATGCCTGTCATTCGTAGTCATCAGATTTTGCAGTCTGTCTGCTGGCCTTTATTTATTCGGCCTGAGCTGAGGCCTGAGAGGATTTCGGTAAATATTCCGCGGAACGCTGAATGCATTCGGACAGGTCAGCCACAGTGCGGCGCAGCTTGTTCAGCTGGCTTTCATTCAGGCTGATGACTTCGGCACATTGGCGGCATTCGATGCTGGTGCTGTGCAGGATATCCGATGCACGGCTTGACGTGATGGTTCTGCAGGCAGGGCAGGCGACCGGGTACAGAGTGGCGTAGGCAACAGTGTTCACAGCAGTCCCATAAAGTAATGGTAAACCGGTAAACTAATGCAAAAGATTGAGTATTAGAAGGAGGAAGTGTAAGAAGTGTCACCTAAAAAAGTGGTCGGGGTAGAGAGATTCGAACTCCCGACATCCTGGTCCCAAACCAGGCGCGCTACCAGACTGCGCTATACCCCG
>NZ_DJIO01000113.1:20855-53537 GCF_002433655.1 Thalassolituus sp. UBA6592
CTACCAGACTGCGCTATACCCCGTAATGCTGTTGATGGCTCCCCGAGCTGGACTTGAACCAGCGACCAATAGATTAACAGTCTACTGCTCTACCGACTGAGCTATCGGGGAATGTCTCAACAGCGAGGCGTATATTACGGACAGACCCTGATTCCGTCAACACTTTTTTTAAAGATTTTTTTCAGTAAAAACAAACCGTTAGCGAAAAATCGTGCGAAACCGCGTGGTTACTGGGTTGATGACTTACCGTCGTGGGAAAAAGCAGGCTGAATTAACAGAATCAGGGCGTCATCAGAAGGGATGTTCCTGATGTTGTAGGGTCATTTCTGGTTATTGTTGGTTATTTTGTAAGCAATAAAAGCCGATGGTCGGCCCGGAGGTTTGCCGAAAGGGTGTGCAGAGGAGGTTTGCCGAAAGGGTGCACAGAGGAGGTGGCTTAAAGGGTCTGCTGAGGAATCTGTAATGAGGCGGTCGGCATGACGGCTGAGAATATTAGCCGGGTTGGCATCTGAGTCCTGTGAACGGTACGGGCATTGCTTAACAAAGATCTGAAGGTGATGAAAATCCGGCACGCGTACTCGGTCAGCGGACTAAACTCAGTATGTCAGGAATGGCAAGCCTGCAGGAGACAAGTGTCCGCGGATCATGCCACACTGCCGGTTAAGCATTATCTGGTGTTGCTGTGCACATACCTGCACATACTTGCACATACTGCATCAGATGAACCACAGGATGACAGGAGGAACACAATGCAGATTCAGGCACCGTTTGAACTGGTGTTGTTTGGTGGCTTAGGGGATCTTGCTCTGCGAAAACTTCTGCCGTCCATGTATTTATTACAGCGTGACGGCCGCCTCAGTGAAGGGCGTATTTACTGCACGACACGCCACAAAATGACCGATGAAGAGTTCATCGACACCATCCGTACTGCCATCCGTCAGCACATTCCCTCTGAGTATCTTGAAGAAAGTAACTGGCAGGTATTCAGTGAAAGACTGCACTGTGTTGAGCTTGATCTGAGTGACACCAAAGCCTACGGCGTGTTGAAAAAAGCGCTGCTGTCCGGCGATCCTAACCGCGTTTATTATCTGGCCACCGGCTCCAGTCTTTACACGCCTGTGTGTCAGGGGCTGCACGCCAGTGATCTTATTCAGAGCAACAGTAAAATTGTGATGGAAAAGCCGATTGGACACGATTATGAATCGGCGAAGAGTATTAATGCTGCTGTCGCTGAGTATTTTTCTGAATCACAGATCTATCGTATTGATCATTATCTGGGCAAAGAGACAGTGCAGAACCTGATGGTGCTGCGCTTTGCGAATTCTTTGTTTGAATCCCAGTGGAATCAACATTATATCGACCATATCCAGATCACTATTTCCGAAGCACTGGGCGTGGAAAAGCGTGCAGGCTTTTATGATCATGTTGGCGCGATGCGCGATATGTTTCAGAACCATTTATTGCAGCTGTTATGTATCACCGCCATGGAACCGCCAGCCAAGCTGGATTCTGATGCCGTGCGTGACGAAAAAGTAAAAGTGCTGCGGGCTCTGAAGCCTATTGTTGGCGAGGCCATTACTGAGAAAGTGGTTCGTGGTCAGTATGATGCCGGTGTATCCGAAGGCCAGCCTGTGCCCCGTTACCGCGATGAACCCGGGGTTGAACCCAAGAGTTTCACCGAGACCTTTGTCGCCGCCAAGGTGGAAATTGATAACTGGCGCTGGGCCGGTGTGCCATTCTATTTACGCACCGGTAAGCGGCTGGCGGAACGGGCATGCGAAATTGTGGTGCATTTTAAGGAAATACCGCACTCTATTTTTCCGTTGCAGCACAAAAATACCATGGCCAATAAACTGATTTTCCGTCTGCAGCCGGATGAGGGTGTGCGTCTGATGCTGTGTGAAAAGCGTGTAGGTCCGGGTATGAGTGTGCGGCCTATGAATCTGAGTCTGAATCCGGCCAATCACAAACAGACCCGGGTGCCGGAAGCTTATGAGCGTCTGTTGTTTGATGCGCTGACCAGTAATCCGACGTTATTTTTACGGGACGATGAACTGCTGGAAGCCTGGCGTTGGGTTGACCCGATTATGAAAAGCTGGGAAGAGGCGGAACAGCGTCCGGAGCCTTATACCTCCGGTACCTGGGGGCCGGCTGCAGCAACATTGCTGCTGGCTAAGGATGGACGTTTGTGGGATGAAAACAGCTGATGTGTTTTGCAGGCCTCGGCCAGTGATTCTGAGTGATTCTGAGTGATTCTGGTTGTGGCGTAAAAGATAAAACAAATGAAACAAAACCAATAAAACGGACGTCTTAGCAACGTCATAAAATTTGTTCAGTTAGTCTGATCCTGGCGGGAAATTCCCTGAGGAGACAAGTATGCAGGATTCACGTTTTCCGGACTCACAAAAGCTGGCACGCCAGTTAGCAGAAGATCTGGCCAGCCGGATCCGTAAATCACTGGCAGAGCGCGGTCGGGTTTGTATTGCCGTCAGTGGTGGAACAACCCCGGTTGCCTTTTTTAAAGCCCTTTCGTTGCAGGATCTCGCCTGGGACAAAGTGCTGATTACCCTGGTAGATGAGCGCTGGGTTGATGAAGATGAAGAGGGCAGTAATGCCCGGCTGGTAAAAGAAAATCTTTTGATTAATAACGCCGCCCGGGCATATTTTTTACCGCTCAAGAACAAAGCCGCAAACCCGGTGGACGGCTTTATGGAATGTGAAAACCGTCTGCACGAATTAATTAAGCGCCTTGATTATGCGGTACTGGGGATGGGCACAGATGGTCATACGGCCAGCTGGTTCCCGCAATCAAAAGCGCTGGCCAAAGCGCTGGACGAAGCCGGTGGCGCCTGGTGTTGCCCGGTTACAGATGCACCGGCATTTCCGCAACGTATGACGCTCAGCTGGAGCTTTTTAGCGGGTTGTCGTCATCTGTTTCTGCATTTTGAAGGGGCTGAAAAAGACGCCACGTTCAACAGAGTCATGGACCCGGCTGATATTCAGAATCTGACGGCGATGCCGGTCAGAACGGTACTGAGCCAATCTGCGGTACCTCTCAGTCTTTACCGTACTTCGTAATCTGTAAATGCCGGAGAATGCTATGCATCCACAGCTGGAAAATGTCACCCGCCGTATTATTGAACGCAGCCGCCAGACCCGCGGTGACTACCTGCAGCAGATCGAAGCGGCCGCTGTTGCCGGCCCGGTGCGGGAACAGATCAGCTGTACCAATCTTGCCCACACCTACGCGGCCTCCACTGACGGTGAAAAACTGATCCTTAAGCAGGATCACCGCGCGGCTAATATTGCCGTGGTGAGTGCTTACAACGACATGTTGTCTGCTCATGCGCCTTACCGCACTTACCCTGAACAGATTAAAACAGCGCTGGCTGAAATTGGTCACGTGGCCCAGATGGCTGGCGGTGTACCCGCTATGTGTGATGGTGTTACTCAGGGCCAGACCGGTATGGAGCTGTCGCTGTTCAGCCGCGATGTGATCGCGCTGAGTACAGCCGTAGCCCTATCGCATCACGTATTCGACGGCAGTCTTCTGCTTGGTATCTGCGATAAAATTGTGCCGGGTCTGTTGATGGCGGCACTGCGTTTTGGTCATATGCCAGCGATATTCATTCCCGCAGGCCCCATGCCCAGCGGTATCAGTAACGGTGAAAAAGCCCGTGTACGTCAGGATTATGCTGCCGGTAAAGTTGGCCACGATGAATTACTGGCCAGCGAAATGGCGTCGTATCATTCGCAGGGCACCTGTACCTTTTACGGCACCGCAAATTCCAATCAGATGCTGATGGAAATTATGGGGCTGCAATTGCCTGGCTCATCTTTTATTAACCCGGACGATGGATTACGCCCGCTGTTAACCGCCGCCGCCGCACAGAAAATAACCACCATGACACACCTGACCCCGGATTTTCTGCCCATTGGTCAGGTGGTGGATGAACGTACGATTGTTAATGGTGTGGTGGGGCTGTTGGCAACCGGCGGCTCGACCAATCACAGCATTCACCTGATCGCCATCGCACGTATGGCAGGCATTATTCTCGACTGGCAGGACATGGCGGACCTGTCGGATATCGTACCCTTGCTGGCCCGGGTATATCCGAATGGTAAAGAAGACATCAACGCTTTTCAGCGTGCCGGTGGTATGAGTTTTATTATGCGCGAACTGGCGTCAGCCGGTTTGCTGCACACTGATGTGAACACGGTTATGGGCAGAGGGCTGGAACACTATTTTAAAGAGCCCTATCTGGATGACGACGGCAAGGTCAGCTGGCGCAGCGCTGGCAGTGAAAGCCTCAACCTCGATGTGCTGGCGCCAGCCCACGCACCTTTTATGCGTGAAGGTGGTATGAAGCTGGTGGCAGGTAACCTCGGCCGTGCAATTATGAAGGTCTCCGCGGTACCGGACGACCGCTGGGTGATTGAAGCGCCGGCGAAAGTATTCTGTGATCAGAACGACGTACTGACAGCCTACAAAAATGACGAATTAAATCAGGATGTGGTGGTGGTACTGAAAGGGCAGGGTCCCTGTGCCAACGGCATGCCGGAACTGCATAAGCTGACGCCAGCACTGACCAACTTACAGGAAGCCGGTTATCAGGTGGCGCTGGTTACCGACGGACGTTTGTCCGGTGCCTCGGGCAAGGTACCGGCGGCCATTCATGTCTGTCCGGAAGCCACTCAGGGTGGTCCGCTGGCGAAGGTAAAAGACGGTGATCGGATTCGTCTGGACGGTCATGCCGGAACGCTTGCCGTTCTTACAGATGGCTTTGCAGAGCGCGCAGATGAAGTGTATCTGGCACCCAAAACAATGGGGGTCGGGCGAGAATTATTTTATGGTTTCCGCCAGCGTGCGACAGCCGCTGATCAGGGAGCTGTATCCATTGGCTGGGAATAAAACGGGATAAGCGGATGGCAGATCATATGTGGGATTTATGGATGGAGCGTGCCAAACCTCTGGTACCTGTGATTGTGATTAAAGACCCGGATGAGGCTGTGCCTCTGGCCAGAGCACTGGTTGACGGCGGGGTGCGTATGCTCGAAGTCACACTGCGCACTGAACATGGATTGGGCGCCATTGAAACAATAAAACAGGAAGTACCGGAAGCCATCGTCGGTGTTGGTACTGTAACCAGTGCACAGCAGATGCTGGATGCTCTGAACAAGGGCGCTGAATTTGTGGTCAGTCCTGGCAGCTCTGATGCGTTACTGGATTGCGCCAAAGAATGGGGTGGACCTTATCTTCCGGGCGTTGCCACTCCCAGTGATGTTATGCGTGCCCGTGAAGCCGGGTTTACCTATCAGAAATTCTTTCCTGCCGGCGTTGCCGGTGGTATCCCCATGTTGAAAGCCCTGAGTGGCCCCTTCGGCGATGTGAAATTTTGCCCGACCGGCGGCATTGGTCAGGAGAATTATCAGGATTATCTTGCCTTGAGTAATGTTTTTGCCGTCGGTGGCAGTTGGCTGACGCCGGCAGATCTGCAGTCGGCACGAAACTGGCAGGCAATATCGTCGTTGGCCATCGCAGGCTGATGCTCTGAATACCGAGAATTTATCAGGACATTTCATGCCCGAAGTATTTATTAAAAAAGTTGAAGAACGACTGCACAGAATTTACACCGATGACGTTCCCAACGTGGATCATCATGCTGTCGCCGAACAGATTCTCCGTCTTTGTCAGGCGATCATTGACAATGGCAACAGCAAGTATCAGCTGAACAGCGATGGCCGCTGGAGTGAAAAGGATTCCATCCTGATCACTTACGGCAACAGCATTCAGAAGCCCGGTGAAATTCCTTTGCAGACGCTCAGTGAATTTCTGAAAAAGAATCTGCATGGCGTTATTCCCAACGTGCATATTCTGCCGTTTTTCCCTTACAGCTCTGATGATGGTTTTTCCGTTATTGACTATCGTCAGGTAAATGCTGACTGGGGCGACTGGGATGATATCGCCGCGATTGCCGCAGATTTTGATCTTATGATCGATCTGGTGGTGAATCACTGCTCACGGGAAAACCTGTGGTTTTTCGATTACATCGCCAACAACGAACCGTACAGCGATTATTTTATTGAAGTCGATCCGGCGACGGATGTTTCGGCGGTTACCCGTCCACGCAACACGCCGTTACTGACGCCGGTGCATACCCACCGTGGCGTGCGCCATGTCTGGGCCACATTCAGTGAAGATCAGATTGATGTGAACTTTGCCAACCCGGTGGTGCTGCTGGAATTTATCCAGATTCTGCTGCTGTACGTTGAGCGTGGCGCACGGCTGATCCGTCTGGACGCCATTGCTTATCTTTGGAAGCGTATCGGCACCAACTGTATTCATCTGCCGGAAACCCACGAAGTGGTGAAACTGATGCGTGATGTACTGGAGTTCTGTGCACCGCGTACCATTCTGCTGACCGAAACCAATGTGCCTGTGGCTGAAAATCTGAGCTATTTTGGTGACGGCGATGAAGCGCATATGGTCTATCAGTTTGGTCTGCCACCGCTGGTGCTGCACGCGCTGAACCGCGGTAATTCCAGCTTTTTGACGGAGTGGGCGGATAAAATCCCGCCACTGTCTGCCGGTTGTACTTACCTTAACTTTACCGCTTCCCATGATGGCATTGGTGTGCGTCCGGTTGAGGGCCTGTTGCCGGAACGCGAAGTGCAGGATCTGATTGACTGTATGCACAGATTTGGTGGCTTCGTCAGTATGAAGGCGAACTCCGACGGCACGCAGAGTCCGTATGAAATTAATATCACCCTGTTTGATGCCTGCATGGGCACACGCCGTGGTGCGGATCATTTTCAGGTGCAGCGTTTCCTTTGTTCTCAGGCGATTATGCTGGGGATGCAGGGGATTCCGGCGGTGTATATTCACAGCCTGCTGGCGACACCAAACGATCTTGACCATGTTGAACGTACCGGACGTACACGGTCGATTAACCGTAAAATCTGGGACGAGTCTGAACTGGAGTGTCTGATCTCCAACCCTGTGACTCCCCAGGCTGAAGTGTTCAGTGAGCTGCGCCGTATGCTGAAGGTTCGCAGTGAGCAGAAAGCCTTTCATCCGGATGCACGTCAGGACATTGTTAATATCAACACGGATCTGTTTATTAACCGTCGTACCCATGCGGAGCAGACTCTGTTTGCTATTTCCAATGTCACCGAGCGGCTGTTGAAGCTGCCGCTGGCCAGTCTGGGATTTTTACCCGATGGGCTGGTGGATATCCTTGCAGCGGAACAACAGGTGGTTAAGGAAGAACTGGTGCTGGCACCATATCAGTCGGTGTGGCTGACTGCTTCGTAGCAAGGCAGATCTCTGCGCCGGTGTTGCAGGATGCAGCGCCGGCGACTGCTACCAGCAATACCTGCCTCTTCCCTTTACCAATCACTTCACAATTTAAATACTCGCCAGTGTCCGCTAACGAGTCCCGCTGTTAGTATCTCTGCCATCTTCATGGACCGGTGTCATTCGCCTGAACGGCAGTGAACACCACGGCAGTGAGCAACACGGCAAAAGGACTCCTATGCTTCCCTTTAAAACCCTCAGTCAGTTGACTGCTTTTATTGCATCGGCTTTATTTGTTGTACTCCTGGCTGTACCGGAACTTCTGTTTTTTATTTTCGCCGTCGATGGCAATGCGGAGGCATACTTCTTTGGCCGGCGGGCGGCGATGCTGTTTCTCGGTTTTGCTGTGCTGGCCTGGGCCGGGCGTAATGCAGCGCTGTCACAATCCCGGCAGGCGGTGTGTCTGGCGATCAGTGTTTCTATGCTGGCAATGGCGGGGCTGGGAGTGGCGGAGTACCTGCGTGGCTTCGCCGGTGCTGGCATCGCGCTGGCAGTATTAACAGAAGGTTTGCTGGCGTATCTGTATTTTTCCAGCTGGTGGGCAGGTCGTAACGAAGTGATGCCGCAGCAATGAGCGCTGCTTTGTATCAATAAAAACGCCCGCAATGTTGCGGGCGTTTTTATTTGTCATTGGCTTCAGTTAAGCACTGTTGTGCTGATCAGGCGTTATCTTCTTCAACTGCTTCGTACAGGCGGTCAAGAATATCCGGCATGGCGGAGGTCACGCGGTTCCAGCTCGGAATAAACGGCGTTTCCATCGGGTTAGCAAGGAAGTGTTCACCGGCATTCATAATATTTTCAGCAAACAGTTCAACCGCTTTCTCTTCTGCGTGGCGGTCAACGGTCAGACCGTTCATACGAGCATCATTGAAATAGGTTTCAATAAAGTCCAGCGCAATACGGAAATACGTGGCTTTGATACTGCGGAAGGTTTCGGTGGTGAATACTTCGCCCTGAGTTGCCAGCTTACGGAAGATGGCTTTACAGATGTCGGTACTCATTTTCGACAGACCGCGGGTTGCATCTTCTTCCGACAGGGGCTGATGCTTGTGGTCGTAGACGTCGGTAATGTCTACCTGACAGAGGCGGTTGGTGGAATAGTTACGCTTCATTTCTGACAGCACACCGATTTCCAGACCCCAGTCAGACGGGATACGGATGTCGTTGAGCACATCGGCGCGCATAGAGAACTCGCCGGAAAGCGGATAGCGGAAACTGTCGAGGTATTCGAGGTAATCCAGCGAGCCATAGACTTTTTTCAGGGCGCGGATCAGTGGCGTCACCAGCAGGCGGCTGACACGGCCGTTCAGTTTGCCTTCGGCAATTCGCGAGTAGTAGCCTTTGGCAAATTCATAGTTGAACGCCGGGTTGGCAACCGGATAAATCAGACGTGCCAGCAGGCTGCGGTCGTACGTCACGATATCGCAGTCGTGCAGAGCAACCGATTCTGCGCGGCCGGATGCCAGCACATAGCCGTAGCAATACCATACGTTGCGGCCTTTCCCCATTTCTTTAGGCGCCAGGCCTTCTTTCTGCAGCATTTCATCAATTTTGCGCAGGCGCGGGCCGTCGTTCCACAGAATGCGGTGATGCTGTGGCAGGCGATCAAAAAATTCGCGGGCGTGTTTGAATTCGCTGCCATCGGCACGATCGAGGCCGATAACAATTTCATTCAGGTAGGGCACTTTGGTCAGGTCGTTGATGATGTTATCCAGTGCCGGACCACTTAATTCTGAATACAGGGATGGCAGAACCAGAGACATAGGACGAACCCGGGAAAAACTCATCAGTTCTTTTTCCAGCTCTTCCACAGGACGGTCAGTCAGGTTGTGCAGTGTTGTTATTATTCCGTTCTGGTAAAAATCAGCCACGGGTTTTCTCCTTCGTCAGCTCATTTAATAAGGCCAGCAGGGTGTCATTCCAGCCGGCGGGACCCGGTTTATCCGCTGTGCGGCTGGCCGGGTTTTCTGGTTGTAATGTCTGGTTTTCGCCCGGGATGACAATAGGATAATCAGCGGCTTCCAGCATCGACAGGTCGTTGCCGCCATCACCCAGGGCCACCACATCTGGTGTGCAATCCCAGAGGTTGGCGTAGTAATCTTTAAAAAACGTGACAGTATCGGATTTATCGTTAGTGCCCATCACATGATAAAAACGCCCACCTTTCAACAGGCGCAGGTTGACGCAGGACAGTGCACTGGCAAATTCTTCCAGTGATGCCTCATCGCCAAGCCAGATAATGGGTTCGGATGCATGGCGTTTTTTTGCCATGGCTGCATCGCTGAGCGCCAGTTCGGTTGCGTCAGCAATGTCTTCCACACTCATATCGTTGAACCCACGGAACTGAAAACCTTGTCCACGCAGCTTCTCCAGCACTTTAATAATGCTGGAATAACTGGAGCCGGTCATTTCGCTGGTAAAACCGTTACCTGATTCCCGTGGAATAAAGACCGCACCGCCGTTTTCACAAACGAACGGTGCATGATTATTGAGCTTTTCCCGCAGCCCGAGCATTTCATCAAAGGTTTTGCTGCTGTTGAGAATGCAGGGAATATTCAGGCTGCGCAGACAGGCCAGTGCCGGCATTGCCGCACGGAAGCTGTAGTTGTGATGATCCAGCAGGGTGCCGTCGAGGTCGGTGACCACAACTAAGGGCAGAGCCGGTTTAGTCATAAAACATCTCCTTTTGCCTGCATGCTGATGCTCTCGACCTGATGTTTGTGATTCTGTTGCAGAATCAGGTCGGCCCAGCCAGGCATGTATTTAAGCGCCTGTTCCGTCAGGCGCTGATAATGCTGAATAAAGCGTTCGAGTCTGGCACTGTCGAGGCTGCGGTCCGGACCATTACCGGCGGCTGCCTGTTTGTTACCGGTTTCCTGCTGTGTGCGCCAGTTCAGTACGGCTTTCATGTCCGGTACTTTCAGCATCAGCAGAAAATCAATCATGCTGAACCAGTCATGGTAGCTTGCCGCCAGCTCATCGTTTACTGCTGAGCGCCAGCGGCCATCGGTGTCTTCTTCTGCTTCCAGTGTGTTGAAAGGCTGCTGCAGTTCACTGGCATCGACCGGGTGGCAGCCGACGCACCAGCCTTCAAACAGGATCATGTCGACCGGGCCGCTGACGGTATGCCACTGGTCTTCAGGAAGGCGATCGTCGGATGCTTTATCAAAGGCCGGAATGTGCAGTACTTCGTCAGCTTCCAGTGCTTTCAGCTGGCGGATCAGATCCATACCCAGCAGAGCATCGTGGGTACCGGGAACACCTCGGGTAGCAAGTAGAGGGTGGCGTTCTCTGGCCAGTGTCTGACGCTGCTGGTGGGTGAGATAGAGATCGTCGATGGAGAGAACGACGGTGTTCCAGCCGAACACTTCGCGGAACATAGTGCACAGGGCACCGGACAGGGTGGATTTGCCGGAGCCCTGGCCACCGTGAATGCCGATTACGGGAACGCCGGTTTTCTCTTTCAGAGTGGCCAGCAGGGCTGCCAGCGGGGCCCAGACGTCCTGCCATTGCTCTGTCCACGGTTGCGGCAGATTCAATTGGCTGAGCGTTTCATCAGCGCTGAGCAGAGGGGTGAGATACTGCTCGTCTATCTGAATATCGTCGGGCCAGTGCACTGTCATAACCATCACTCCTGGGCTGTGACCTTGGTGGTAACCGCAACCGGGCGTTGTCGTCCGGCACAGGTTTTCACATTGCTTAACTGTCGTCAGCAGACATTGTGCCAGTTTGGACAAAGCCTGACGCCATGAATGGATAGCGGCGTAGCCGAGACAGATTAACCGCTTATCTGGCAGAATTGTCATATATAATGACCTTTTTTGGTGCAGGTTGATGGCGTCTCTGCCGTCTGCACCAAAATAAAGCAATGCCGGTGTCGGCGACGTGGCAAGTACAGTCACCTGTTCAGAATTAAACGGAGAGTTGTCATGACGACAGCCAGCAGTCTCAGCAGTAACAATATCGAAGGTGCAACAGTCACCGAAACGCGCCGGGTGGCTTATCAGGGAACGTCCGGGGCCTATTCACATCTCGCCTGCCGCCGCGTATTTCCGGATTGGGAAGCCGTCGCCTGTGATGATTTTCAGAGTGCACTGGAACTGGTTGCCAATGGTTTCGCCGAGCGCGCCATGATTCCGCTGGAAAACTCTACCGCTGGCCGGGTGGAGGAAATCTACCGTCTGATTCCCCGTACTTCTCTGTTTGTGACTGCTGAGCATTTCGAGCCCATCAATCACTGTCTGCTGGCTTTACCGGGCGCGTCTCTGGCGGATATTGAAAGCGTGGCTTCTCATCCGCAGGCGCTGGCGCAATGCCATCAGCGGATTACCAATCTGGGGATGAAAGCGGTGGCATCGATGGATACGGCGATGGAGGCTGAGGCATTGAGTCTGAGTGGTGACCGTACCCGGGGTGCGATTGCATCAGAGCTGGCAGCCGAACTTTATGGACTGGACATTCTGCACGAGAATTTCCAGGACGTGATGGGGAATACCACCCGCTTTCTGGTGTTTAGTCGTGAGGCCGAGCACAAAGAATACGATGCCAGCGTTAAATACATTACCAGTCTGATGTTTTCGGTGCGCAATATTCCGGCAGCGCTTTACAAGGCCCTTGGCGGGTTTGCCACCAATAATGTGAACCTGCTGAAGCTGGAAAGTTATATGGATGGCGGCACCATGAAGGCCAGCCATTTTCATATGGATATTCAGGGGCATCCGCAGCAGCACGATATGCTGCTGGCGCTGGAGGAACTGGATTATTTTGCCGGTGACGTGCGTATTCTGGGGACTTACCCGGCCCACGCTTATCGCGCTGGTTGAGTATTCCCCGATTTGTTAATCCGTATGCTTCAGTATCAGTGCCTGATACGGCAGCAGACGGATACTGTTTTCACCGATGGCCGGTGGCTGGCTGAGGCTGTTCAGTAACAGCTGCAGGTCAGCGGCATGGATATGTTTTATGGTCTGTGCTGTGGCTGAGAAATTCAGATATACGCTGATTTTTTCATCGCCATGGCTTCTCTGGTAAGCCAGTACGTCGGCTGCCGGGTCGGATAATTTCTGTTGCCCCTGATGCAGCGCGGTATATGAACGGCGCAGGCGAATCAGTTGCTGATACCAGTTGAGCAGGCTGTGCGGATTTTCCTGTTGGTGCTTAACGCTGTATTCCGTTAACGGCTCATTGGGCAGCCAGGCGGGGCCAGCGGAAAAATCCCGCGGATTATCGCTCCACATCATTGGCCGGCGGCAGCCATCGCGCCCGGGATGCAGCGGCCAGTAGCGTATGCCGACCGGGTCCTGCATTTTTTTATAGGGTACTTTCTGTTCCGGCATACCGGTTTCTTCACCGTAATACAGAAACGGCGTGCCGCGCAGTGTCAGCAGCATAGCAGCCAGTAATTTCATCCGCTCTGTCTGATGCTGGCCACGATAGCGTCCGCTGTGACGCATAAAATCATGGTTCGACAGGGTGTAATTGGGCCAGTTGTTATCGCCCAGCTGTTGCTGCCAGTTGCGGATTACAGTTCGGAAAGCGCTGGCGGAAAAGGGCTGATGAAAAAAATCAAAATTAAACGCCAGATGCAGTTCATCACCGTCGCCATAATAACTCGCAGGCAGGGCGCTGGTGCCGTTGGCCTGCATCATGATTTCACCCACCATCATGCGTTGTGGCCAGCGATCAACCCATTGGCGCAGTTCCTGTAACAGCGGATGCATTTCCGGCTGATCGCGGTCATAAATATGATTCTGGCGATCGTAAGGGCGGCCAATACGAAACCAGTCCACCGGGTTGCTGCGCAGTTTTGCGTCTTTAAAAAACAGGTTCACCACATCCAGCCGGAAACCATCAACGCCCTTGTCCAGCCAGAACGCCATAATGTCTTTCACTGCCTGTTTTACCTTAGGGTTGCGCCAGTTGAGATCCGGTTGCTGTGCCAGAAAGGAGTGGTAGTACCAGGCGCCACGTTGCTCGTTCCAGCTCCAGCCTTTACCGCCGAGGCAGCCCAGCCAGTTATTCGGCGGCTGGGTGCCTTTGTGCCAGATGTACCAGTCTGCTTTGTCTGACCCCGGCTGACAGGATTCGAGAAACCAGGGGTGCTGATCTGAGGTGTGATTGACCACCAGATCGAGAATAATCCGGATATTGCGCTGATGCGCCTGCTGCAGCAGTTCATCAAAATCTTCCATGCTGCCAAAGACCGGATCGATGGCGCAGTAATCGCTGATATCGTAGCCGAAGTCGTGCATGGGGGAGGGGTAGATGGGGGATAACCAGATAGCGTCAATACCCAGTGAACGGCTGGTGGAATCCCCGCTGTTTTTGCCGTCGTTGAGATAATCCAGCCGGTTAATCAGGCCGCGGATGTCGCCGTTGCCATCGTTATTGCTGTCCTGAAAGCTGCGTGGATATACCTGATAAACGACGCCCTGTTTCCACCACATTGTTTCCGCTCCGCGGGCTGGTTATGGTGCAGGGATTATTGGCGCTGGCTTATGACAATTGTGTGACTGCGTCCTGTTTATTAAAAATTGACTCACGATTGATTTACGGGAGCGGCTGATTTTGTCAGCCACTTTTGCAGAGTCTGGCTCAGTATCTCGCGTCTTATGGGCTTGGCGATAAAATCACTGAAGCCTGCTTCTTTGGCTTTGTGTTGATATTCGGGCAGAACGTGGGCGGTTAATGCCAGGACAGGGCATGCCGCAATATCGTTGTCTGCGGTGATGATGTGAGTAGCTTCAAATCCATCCATTATGGGCATTTCACAGTCCATCAGAATCAGATCCGGGCGGCGGGACTGCTGCTGCCAGGCATTGACGATGGCCTGGCCATCGTTAAACAAAAGAAATTTATAGCCCAGATGACGCAGCATGCCGGTGATGACTTTTTGATTCACCAGGTTGTCCTCGGCGATCCAGATAAGCGCTTCAGAATAACTGGCAAGCGGGATGTTTTTTTCCGCCCGGGTTTCGGTATTTTCGCTGCAGGATAACAGATGACTGAGTAGCGTCAGGGTATTCAGCGGACGCGGAATAACAATGGTGTTCGCCACTGCTTCTGCTTCTTCGTTCTGCAGGCACAGTGTTTTTACCTCCGCTGCCTGTGTCGGCAAGGAGTCGGTAATTTCTGCATCGGCTGTCTGAGGATCATTGGCTGTTAACACTGTACAGCCCAGCTCGCGCAGAAAGTGTTCCACCGTATCCCGCTCACAGGGCAATTGCAGAGCTACCCGGATTTTCATTGTGCGGATAGCATCCGTGTTTACTGGCATGTCGGCATGGCAGCTGTTTAACTGGATACAGAATTCGGTACCGCCTTCCGCTTCGCTGTGCATCGTGATTTCACCCTGCAGCAGTTCTACGAGTTTTTTACTGATGCTCAGGCCCAGACCGGTACCACCGTAGTTGCGGGATGTTGATGCATCGGCCTGGCTGAAATGATCAAACAGGCGCTCACGAAATTCTTCCGGAATGCCAATGCCTGTGTCTTTTACGCAGATTTTTACCCGTTCGCCGTCCGCCCTGGCGTTCAATAAAACATAACCTGCTTCGGTAAATTTTACGGCATTGGACAGCAGGTTGTTTATAACCTGACGCAATCGCGTAGAGTCAGTGACGATATGCGTATTCAATGGTGGGCTGGCATTCACGACCAGACTCAGGCCTTTTGCCATAGCCTGACGGGAATAGAGATTAGCGCAGTCAGTAATAACTTCGTGCAGATTTATTTCCCTGATTTCCAGTTGCAGCTTGCCGGAATTCATTTTGGATAAATCGAGAATATCATTAACAATGGTGAGCAGAGATTCGCCGGAGTTATTGATGATATCCAGATAGCGGCGTTGCTGTGCACTGAGTTCGGTATCTTTCATTAACTGCAACATGCCCAGTACACCATTCAGTGGTGTGCGTATTTCATGGCTCATGGCAGCCAGGAAGGCTGACTTGGCTTCGTTTTCTGCTTCTGTTTTTTGTCGTTTAAGTTCCGCTTCGTGCATCAGATAGCGCGATTTCATCGATTCGCTTTGGGCCGCCAGCAGACGCTTTTCGGTTTCCATTTTTTCCTGTTTGGTTTCATGGAAGCGCAGGGCAATCTCGAGACTGTGCGAACTTACCATGATCAGTGTGCCGATATGGGATGCGTAATTCACCAGCGGCGTCAGTTCGATTAATCCCTGTTTGGCCAATGCGTGGAAAAATACGCCGGCGAGAATGCTGGTCCAGCCCAGCAAATACAGCATGTTGGATAAGCTTGGGTGAATAATGGCGATCACCAGCCCGATGACCAGAGTTGAAGCTGTGGTGAAAACGGCCTGCATAATGACCGATTCGATCGCATTAGTGTAAGACAGCGTGACTGTTGCCAGCAGTGAAACCAGTGAAATGGCAACATTAAACAGGCTTAACCGGTTCAGCCAACGGTATTTTATAAGATCGTTGTATAAGAAATAGCGTGCGAACAGGCAGGCAAACACGCCGGCAGCAGAGGCAGATACATTAATCATGCGTTCCTGCAGCCAGTGGGAATCATTGTACACATACTGATAGCCGATTCCGGTGAGTGAAATAAAGAACACCAGATAGCTGAGAATGTGGCCAACAAAGCCTATTGCGTAGGCTTCCCGGGTGGTGAAGTAGATGAATGAATTGTAGAACGCGACGGAAACCAGCAGGCCGATGAAGATACCGATGGTGATGTATTCATCCGTCGCCTGATTGTGATACTCCTCATCCTGCCACAGCTGCAAAGGGAACTGCATACTGCCCTGGGTATCGACGCGGAAGTACAGTGTGTAGGTGCCTGCTGTTAATTCAGGCAGAGGAATAACAAATTCACGCAGTTTCAGTGGACGCTGGCTGAACGGCAGGTGATCACCGGTTATTTCGTGAAAGATCAGCTGGTCATCGCGGGTTATAAACAGCTCGATATGATCGAGCAGGGCAATGGAAATATTGGCCAACAGATCACCGGTTGTTTTATCTGCCTCCAGTCTGAGTCGATACCAGACCGGGTAATCAAGCAATCCATAATTCGGCACATCGGATTCTGAGCGTTGCCATCCAGGGCCATCCGCCGGCACCATCAGGCCATCGTCAAGCGGTGTCCGTTGGTGATAAACATCGAGATATTTCCCCAGTGGCTGCCCGGCCAGCGGCCCATCCTGCAGCACGCTGCTGGTGTGGATGCTGTCTGCTGCGGCATAGGTGGTGACTGATACCATGAGGAGCAGTATCAGGCAGAGTGATCGCCAGTAATCAGTGTGTGCTGTGTGCATCCATGCTCCTTTGTTTCCGGCGATGTTGCTGGCGATACTCGCCCGGTGTCACGCCCATCCATTTACGGAATGCCCGGTGGAAGGTACTGGTCTCGGTATAGCCCAGATATTCGGCAATTTCGCGGATGCTGGTTTCCTGTCTGGCCAGTTGCAGACTGGCTTCCTGAAAACGGCATTCATCCTTCAGGGTCTGGAATGAGGTCTGTTCATCCTGCAGGCGGCGGCGCAATGTGGCGCCGGAAATACTCAGCTGTTGCGCGCAGGTTGTCAGATCCGGCAGGGCAGTCATTGGCGAGCGCCGCAGCAGTTGCCGTACTTTGCCCGTGGTGCTTTCGTGGGGATTTGGGCGGGCGAGCAGATCGGCGGGGGAATGCTGCAGGAAATTGCGTAAGCTGGCCGGCGTCTGGCTGACCGGCAGCGACATCGACTGGCGTGGTATCAGCAGACAGGTCGCACTGTCGTTAAAGCGTACAGGGGTCGCGAACAGATCCTGGTAATACTGAGCGTGAGGCGGTGCCGGGTAGGCACAGCCAACGGACAACAGGGGCAGCCCCTGACCAACCAGCCAGCTGCTGAATCTGTGCCAGATAACCAGCAGTGATTCGCTGAGAAAATGATCCCGGTCGAGGGATGTATCCATATCGATTTCCAGTCGTGTCGTCTGACCATCGTGATGGATATGCAGTTGTGGTGCGCCGTCAAACAGGCGATAGAAATTGCTGGCGCGGTGCAGCGCGTGTTCGAGATGCGTACAGCCGATAATGGCTTTGCACATCATGGCGAAGGAACCATAGCGTACGCTACGCGGCAGCAGGCCCATCATTTCGTTATTGGTTATGCGCCAGAAGGTATCCATCAGGCGGGCATAATCCGCCGCGGATAATGTGGCCCGGGGGTTATCCAGACAATCCGCCGGCAAGCCGGCCTGTTGCAGCAACAGAGCCTGACTGAAGCCCATTCTGGCGAGGCCTCGCAGAGGTGCATCGATAAAAGGACGAGCAATCATATGGTCAGCCATAGCAGATCCGGGCCAGTACTTCGCTGTGGTCAGGATCAGGTATTCTGACCTGAACGCTCGTGGCGGGCAATTCGCATGAGCACAATCGCTAAGGCTGGTGGATGCAGATCTGGTTGCCGCCATGATCACGGGCCTGTTGCAGGGTGGCTTCTGCAGCCTGAATCCAGCGCGCACTGTCACTCAGTTTGTCACTGTAGCGGGCGATGCCAAGGCTGAGAGAACAGGAGACACCCTCCGGCAGTCCGGAATTGTTCACCATCTCTGACAGCCGGTAGATGCGCTGAGCAAATACATTTGCTTCGTCTTCGTTGCTGTCGACCAGCAGGGCGGCAAAGGTGCCGCCATCGTAACGGCATACCAGATCGGTATCGCGCAGAGTCTGCACCAGTCCGTCAGCCAGTATCTTCAGCAGGTGATCCCCCGCCGGGTGGCCGAATTCGATATTGATACGGCGGAAGTCGTCGATTTCAAATAAGACCAGAGTGCTTGGCCGTTCAGAGCGCTGACAGCGGCTGAATTCCCGGCGGGTTTCCTCAATCCAGTAGAGGCGGTTGAGCAGACCGGTGAGCAGATCGGTACGGTTGCGTTCGGTGAGGGATTTTACCGCTGTTTCGGTATCCGCACGGCTGACGGCAATATCGGTGACGTCGTAGACGATCAGGCAGATGTGATTCACCTGGCGATCAATGGATTCCAGCGGAATCATGCTGGTGTTCTGATACATCACAGAGGCACGGCCGGTGATCGGGCGGTAATTTTTAAAGCGGAAAAGGTAAGGGCGCTGCTCCCAGATGGTGAAGGTGCGTGTTCTTAATTCAAAGACAGGTGCCGCTTTTTTGCAGAACCAGTCTTTGGGGATTTCCGGAAACAGGGTAAACAGATTTTCACCACGGGCGACCTGCGGACTGAGTCCGCTGTGGCTTTCCATAAAGCCATTCCACAGCTGAATGTCATAGTTTCGGTCGAGGACCACGAGACCGACGTCGATATTCTGCAGAATATCCATCAGCCAGTGGATGTCACCTAACTCTATATTTGCTTCGCTCATGAGCTGATCAGTCCAACAGATAGTTAATTTTGTTGTTCAGCTTGATTACCGAGTCTTCGGTAAACAGCAGCAGCAGATCACAGTCGATATTGACGTGTTCCAGGGTGTAGTGAATTTCAATGGCCAGGGTTTTACTCCATTGGTGATTGCCGGGCTTCAGCAGGTCGTCCACTTTACAATGCTGGCCAAGAATCACCGGGTGACCCTGGTTAAAATGGATCTCCAGTTGATCGCCAATGCCCTGCACACAGGCACCGATAAGCAGTGAACTGACATCCATCAGCAGCTCCATTTCGGCAAAGCGGTCGAGGCTGCCGGGGTAGTTCATCAGGGTGGCCAGATCATGAAAGCTGGTATCGTTGAACAGCAGCAGCGCTTCGCCGGCAATGCCGGAGCCGATAAAGCCCTGACACACAGCGGACATCGCCGAGTCGGTTTCCGTATCCTGAATTGCCATGCGCAGGTCGCTGGCTTCAATCAGATTTACCTTCGGAATCGGCAGCACTACGTAGGCGTCCAGCAGGCGTGCCAGGCGGTCAGCGGCCTGGCCCATGGCGACGTTAGTCAGTTCCTGGTAGCAGTCGCGCTGATCTTCACTCAGCGTGACTTCCGGGTGAGACTGGTTAGTCATATCAGCCCCCTGACAGAATGCCGAATTCAGTGAGAATGGCGCGGGCTTTATCCGCGTCTACGGGCTTTTTGACAAAAGCCATTGCGCCGAGAGCTTTGACCCGTTCCTGAGCGTCCGGCTGAATGTCTCCGGAAACGACAATCACCATGGCTGGCAGATCTTCGCGGCGGATGACTTCCAGCACCCCGTAGCCATCCAGATTGGGCATGGTCAGGTCAAGAAACACGACTTCACCGTTACCGGCGCGAATGACCTCAAGACCTTCAACACCGTCGCCGGCAAAGTGAATTTCCACATCCCATTCCTGCGGAATAGCGCGGGCCATTTGTTTGCGTGCGAAGCTGGAGTCGTCACAGATCAGAATTTTGGTAGCCATAACCTGTCTTTTGAAAATGAAAACCTGTCGATGACTCTAAGTAGTAGTTGGCGCAGGCTTATTGAGCAAATTATGTCTGGCGAAACCGGGGCAGAAAGTGGTGGAAATATACTGTTATGCGCGCGACGACACAGTGCCTGCGCCGGTTTGCTCGGGCAGGCTCAGCAGACAGGCTCAGCAGACAGGCGTTGTCGTTCTTCAGGAGGTTATTCTTCCGTCAGCAGGATGCCGCGTTCTTGTTATTGTTATCGCCCCGACGCCTTGCGTAAAAGACTTAACTAAGCGACGCGGCTGCAGACAGCGGGGATGCGGGATCAGCGTTTGTCATAGATCGCCACCAGTTGGCGGCTCAGGGCCAGCAGAGTGCCATCCGCTGCGCAGATGCGGGCTTCTGTATGGCCGTAGCCCCCGTGGGACTGGCGGATTTCCGCTTCATACCACAGCCAGTCACCGGCCTGCAGCGGTTGCTGGCAATCATCCGGTGCGTGAATCATCTCCATATTCCAGCTGATGGTGGCGCAGGGGCCGAAGGATTTCAGCTTCTGCAGCGGCGTTGGCGGCCAGACATCCGTAAGCCCTATGACGTGGGCGGGCGTCATCGGGCCGCTGGCCTCTTTCAGGCGCATCCAGCCTTTCAGGTGATTGTGTGGGCTGTTGGTGAAGGGCAGGCCTCCATCGCAGAAGCGGAAGTCCACATGTTGGGTGAAGTCCGGCGTCAGGCCCTTGATGAAAGGCAGAGGCTTGCCATCGCCGGCCGGAGGCAGGCTGAGATCATGGTGTTCCACCAGAATATCGGACTCCCGGGCCAGCGCAAAACACGCCGTTATGTGCGCGCAGACTGCAGCGTTCTGTACCACATCCCCCTGGATATGACTGACGGAACCGCCCCGTGCCAGAACCTGCTCGGTGAATGTCAGTGGCTCAGCAGTCTTCAGCGGCGCACAGAAGTTTACTGCTACGGAGCGTAGCGTGTGATCACCACTGAGTCTGCTCAGGCGTGCTATCGACATCGCTGCGCTGAGGCCGCCGAACGAGGTTCGCCCCTGGCTCCAGCTGCTGTCCATGGTCAGGGAGTCCTGTTCTGTTGCCTGCTGCAGATAATGGTCGAAGGTCATCATCAGGGAGTTTCCGTTTCTTCTCGTTATTTATAAACCGCTAAGATAACACGCGTTGGCGCAGTGTGCGCTTTGAGTAATCTGTGCACGGGGTGATGGATTTTGTGAGCGTAAATGCTAATTTGTGCCGACGGACTGGTCATTGTTAAATCCGCGCCTTCCGGTATAACGGTGGCTTGTGCGGGCCGGATACAACTCAGGCCCGGGCACCATCTGCTATTCAAGAGTTGTTTCATCATGACTTTATCGGTAAAAACCCGCGCCCAGCGTTTCGTCGCCACGCTGCGCCACTGTAACGTGCTGGGCCTGACGGTCGAACGCGCTGATGCGGACGGCCTGACCATGCGACTGCCTTACAGCGACATGATTGTCGGCAATCCGCTCACTGGCGTTGTCCACGGTGGCAGCCTGACAACCCTGATGGATACCGCCTGTGGGACGGCGGTGTTTGCGGTTCTGCCGGGCTTTGAACTGTGCCCGACGCTGGATCTGCGTATGGATTATATGACCGCTGCTCAACCGGGTCTGGATCTGATTGCCGAGGCCAGTGTGGTGCGTATCGCCAGCAGTGTGGTGTTTACCCAATGCGAAGTCTTTCAGGCTGCCGGGGGCGGGCAGGAACGTGAGTTAATTGCCCGCTGTGCGGCAACCTTTATGCGTATCGGACAGGATATGACTCCGGCCGATTTCCGCGCCCGCATTGAACAGGATGATGACAGCGGAGAAACCGACGCATGACATTCGAAGAAAAATTGCATGGTGCACAGCAGAGTGGCGATTTTAACGCTCTGATCAATGAGATTCCTTATGCCCGGCTGATCGGACTGACGCTGAAGCGCGTTGGTGATGAGGTGTTGTTCTGTCTGCCAAAGAATGACGACAATATCGGCAACCCAATATTGCCGGCTATTCATGGTGGAGTGATTGGCGGTTTTATGGAGTTGTCGGCCTCGCTGCAACTGATGATGAACATGGATATCGCAACCATTCCGAAGATGATCGATTTCTCGCTGGATTATCTGCGCGCAGGACGTCATCAGGATACCTTTGCTGAGTGTCAGGTCTGGCGCCAGGGCTCGCGGGTGGCCAACGTAGCGATTACTGCCTGGCAGACGGATAAGGCGAATCCGATCGCTACGGCGCGGGCGCACTTTCTGCTCAAATCCTGATCGTTATACCGTTATCTTTTACTTCTCTGGCAGTGTTCTCTGGCGCAGTTCTGCAGTGCGCTCATTATTCTGTAAGGAAGTTCACAGAGTTGCTGGTGGAATAGCCGGGGAAGTCAGACTGGGTTCTGGCTTCTGCTGCCTGTTTCTTTTATCCATCTATCCATCTTCAGTCAGCTCTTACATCAGCGAGGCGTTACCGGACTCTGTTGTTTGCTTCAGGGGGTTGGAATCTGGTTACTGTTTTCAGCTGCCGGACCGCTCCGGTGTGCATTCAGGCCAGCGGGATCAGTCTGCGTTAATCCACAGTTGTGCCCTTGAAAACCATTTCCTCGTCCCCATCTTTGCAAACTACTGAATAAGTTTGGTCCGTTGACAGGAGATAAAAGCAAGATGACTGCAGCCAGCAAAGAAACCCTGGGGTTTAAAACAGAAGTTAAGCAACTGCTGCATCTGATGATCCACTCTTTGTATTCCAACAAAGAGATCTTTTTACGCGAACTGATTTCCAACGCGTCAGATGCCTGCGATAAATTACGCTTTGAAGCACTTAAGAACGATGCTCTGTACGAAGGTGACAGCGATCTGAGCGTACACATCGATTTCGATGCCGAAGCGAAAACCGTTGTTATCGAAGACAATGGTATCGGTATGAGCCGCGAGGATGTGATCAATCATCTGGGTACCATTGCCAAATCCGGTACCGCAGAATTCCTGAGCAAACTCAGCGGCGATCAGCAGAAAGATTCACAACTGATCGGTCAGTTCGGTGTGGGCTTTTATTCCGCCTTTATCGTTGCCGACAAAGTGACGGTAGAAACCCGCCGTGCCGGTACCGATGCCGCTGAAGGCACCCGCTGGGAATCTGCCGGTGAGGGTGAATTCACTCTGGAAGCCATGGATAAAGACAGCCGTGGTACCCGTATCACCCTGCATCTGAAAGAAGGCGAAGAAGAATTTGCTGACAACTTCCGTCTGCGCTCCCTGATTAAAAAATATTCTGACCATATTGCTGTGCCGGTTTATCTGCCACAGGAAGTCGGTGAGGATGATGAAGACGGTGAAAAGAAAAAAATTCCGGAAGCCGTTAACGAAGCCAAGGCGCTCTGGACCCGTCAGAAAAGCGAACTGAGCGACGACGAATATAAAGAGTTTTATAATCACGTTTCCCACGACTGGAATGATCCGCTGCTGTGGATGCACAACAAAGTGGAAGGCAAGCTGGATTACACCAGCCTGCTGTATATTCCGTCCAAAGCACCGTTCGATATCTGGAACCGCGAGGCGACCCGTGGCCTGAAACTGTATGTGCAGCGCGTATTTATCATGGACGACGCTGAACAGTTCCTGCCGCTGTACCTGCGTTTTGTTAAAGGGGTGCTGGATTCCAATGATCTGTCTTTGAACGTTTCGCGTGAAATTCTGCAGAAAGACAAACAGGTCGACAGCCTGCGCAGCGCGCTGGTGAAACGTGTGCTGGATTCGCTGGAGAAACTGGCGAAAAACGATGCTGAAAAATATCAGTCTTTCTGGGAAGAATTCGGCGATGTGCTGAAAGAAGGCCCGGCAGAAGATTTCAGCAATAAAGAGAAAATCGCCAAACTGTTCCGCTTTGCGACCACTAAGAGTGAAGGTCCGAAGCAGACTGTCAGTCTGGAAGATTACGTTGCCCGCATGCGTGAAGGGCAGAAAAAAATCTATTACATCACTGGTGACAACTATGCTGCTGTCGCGACCAGTCCGCACCTGGAATATTTACGCAACAAAGGCGTGGAAGTTCTGCTGCTGACTGACCGTGTCGATGAATGGATGGTCGGCCATCTGACGGATTTCGACGGCAAGGTATTCCAGGACGTTACCAAAGGTGAACTGGATCTGGATGAGCTGGCCGATGCGTCTGAGAAAGAACAGCAGAAGAATCTGGAAGAAACCCATAAAGATCTGGTTGAGCGTGTACAGAAAGCGCTGGAAGGTGAAGTGAAGCATGTGCGGGTAACCGCTCGTCTGACGGACTCTCCTGCCTGTATGGTGGTTGGCCAGTACGATATGGGTGGCCATATGCGCCGTCTGATGGAAGCGGCTGGTCAGCCAGTACCGGAACCGGATACCTCACTGGAAATTAACCCAACGCATCCGCTGATTGAGCGTCTCGATAAAGAGCAGAATGAAGAGCGCTTTGCTGAACTGGCTCAGCTGATTCATGCTCAGGCACTGTTGGCGGAAGGCAGTCAGCTTAAGGAACCTGGACAGTATGTTTCCCGTCTGAACAAACTGTTGCTTGATCTGATGAGCTGAAGCCTTATTTCTGCGGTCCTACGGCGGCGGCGCAGGTTTTACCTGTGCCGCCGTACTGTTATGATAAAGCGCTCAGCGGGCGCTGTTATTAAGCGAAAAATTTCCGCAGAAATAAATAATTGGGGACTTTTATGAAAAAATTCAGCGCCGCTCTGGTGTGTGCAACGGCTGCTCTGGCAATGGTACCTGCGGCAAACGCCGGCGGATCTCTGGACATCAGTCTGTCTGATGATGTTGCCCGCATTGGTTATGATGCAACTCAGATGGGCAGCGGTATTCATATCAGCCTGGCTGGCCTTTACGACGATGACAAAGGCGAGATGGTTTCTGCCGGCCTGCACGTTGTGGATGTGCGTCCGTCAACCAGCAATCTCTACATCGGCGTGGGTGCCAACGTCTTTGCCTACTCGACTGACCGTTCCGACCGCTATGATGATTACAGTGGTGTGGCTCTGGGTGTTGGCGGTTTCTTCCGCTACAGTTTTGCGGCTGCTCCGGATGTCAGTCTTGCCGGTCACGTTTACTACGCGCCACCCGTTATTTCCTTTGCTGATACCGAAAACATGATTGTTTCTAATCTGCAGATGCAGTACTCACTGCTGCCAACCGCACGTGTTTATGCCGGTTACCGTTATAACGGCATCCGTCTGGAAGACGTGAGTAACCGTTATAAGCTGGGTGACGGTGCGCACCTCGGCCTGACCATCGATTTCTGAACCGCTCAGATAGAGAAACAGCCATGAGCCAGTGGATAGGATTTACCAACAAAAAGCTGTATCAGAGCCGTCTGTTACTGAGTGAATTCGCTCAGTGCGAACAGAAGGCGCTGATGAGTGCCCTGGAAGAGAGCGCGCTGTATCAGCTGCACGATGCCTGGTTATCCTATCTGCAGGAGCTTGGCGATATGGTCGCTTATCGTCAGCCCGTGCAGTCACTGCAGGAGCTGGTAGGGCAGGTAAACCTGATTACCGGGGAAATGCGTGAGTTGATGCAATTGCAGGACAACGCCTTTTCCTGGCTCAGTCAGATGTTGAAAGCGGTGGAAGACCTGCGTTATCCGGATGCTGCGCGTCCGGTTCAGCAAGCCGGGGCTCAGAATGGTGGCGTGCAGACAATTTCGCTGGTGCAGGAAACGACCGAATCCCAGGTGGCTGCCTGGTGGCAAGCCCTGAGTGCGCTTATTGATACTCAGCGCGAAAACCGACAGGAGAGCTGATCCGCAGGGTCAGTGATCTCCGACCATTATTGCTGTTCTAACAGTTATCTTTTTATTCCCAAGTGTTCTTTTTAATGGCGCGCCCTTCGGGGTTTTCATGTGATACACTCGCGCGCCCAGTTTTGAGAGGCGGATATGGCACGCTTTTTTGAGATCGTAGAACTTTCCAACGGCGACATTGTACTGCGCCGTGCTGACGACGCAGATTCCGATGCGTTGGTGTCCATTCATTTTTCAGAGGACGCCAAGGCCAGTCTGCAGGCACACCATATGGATGTGGCCAGAGTTATGCTGGAGGCGGGCGTGCGCAAGGTCGGTGAGTTATCCGGAATGGAAGTCGAACAGGATGATTTCGATACGCCGGAGCATGAGCAGCGCCTGCACTGAGCGGACGCTGAGCTGCACGGCAACAGAATGCAAACAGCCCTGACCATGTCAGGGCTTTTTTTTGGCTGCTTTACAGTGGAGGCAGAGCGGGCGGAGCATTTTTACCTATCCGGCTTACGTATCCGGTTCAGGTAACAGGGCTGCGTATCAGGCTTCGTGCTGAATCAGCACCACGTGGCTGCCGCTGTTTTTGGCCATCTGGCGCAGCTGACGACGGTCGTCACTGCTGATACGGCCCTGCCATTCAACAATCATATGACTGTTGCCGGCGGCCAGTACTTTGCTGCACAGCGCCATTTGGGTGTCCGTACACAGATCGAGATGTACCACGGGCGCCTGACCCAATCCCATACTAGCCAGCCATTGTTTATTCATCGGGCGGTTGGGGCTCAGCCACATCAGCCAGCGTTCCTGAGAATTGCACTGGGCCAGCATCGGCAGCAGCTGCAGAGGCTGAATAGCACCTTCGTCACTGACGATGACTTCGGTGAGGCTGCCACTGCGGGCTGGCGCTATACCGAAACCTTTGCCCGCGGTGTTGCCAAAAGCAACCGGCTGACTGCTGAGGGACAGTCCCGGTTCTTCCATTCCAAGTGCTAACTGACGCATAACTAACCCCCTGATAAAGCTCAGAATGTCTGCTGATATTGGTCTGTTGATTGACTGTTAGTGATTTGCTTCTGCCTGGCTGTCAGTGGCGACGGATGACGCCAACGTACAGGCCTTCAATGGCAAATTCCTGCTCCCGCAGATCCACTTCAATCGGCTGGTAGTTTTCATTCTCGGGATACAAAAGGATCTGTGAGCGTTTTTTCTCATAACGCTTCACTGTCACTTCGTTATCGACCCGGGCAACGATGACTTCACCGTTACGGGCAGTTTCCGCTTTGTGAACAGCGATGTAATCGCCATCCTGAATACCGATGTCTTTCATACTGTCACCGTGAACTTCCAGCAGGTAATCGGCCTGTGGGCGGAAGAAGGACGGTGGGATTTCGCAGTATTCTTCAATGTGTTCCTGCGCCAGGATTGGTTCACCGGCGGCAACACGCCCGACGATCGGCAGGCCTGGCTGTTGTTCTTCAATGATGCGCAGACCGCGGGAAGCGCCCGGCATGATTTCAATAGCACCTTTGCGCGCCAGCGCTTTCAGGTGTTCTTCCGCAGCGTTAGGCGATTTGAAGCCGAGTTCGGCAGCAATTTCCGCGCGGGTTGGCGGAAAGCCGGTTTCTTCCAGCGCTGAACGGATGAAGTCCAGTACCTGTTGCTGACGTGCGGTGAGCTTGATCATGATGCTTATCCAGTCTGTTGATCCATACAGTAGGTGTAAATGTATACAGTATTTTATTCAGTGTAAACACCTTTCTTGGTCAGGCAGGACAGGGCGGCCTGTCGCAATGATCTGGCAGGAGGCATGAGTCAGCAGGTGGAGTTGTTGCGGGATACAGCAGAAAAGGGTGGGCGTGTGGTCGTAATTTTACTTACGGTAGCCTCCGCTATTGCCTATTTGTTGTTTTAAACGTATGTTTGAAACAATCGTTTTGTAATGTCTTCGTGGAGCGGAGGCGACAGTTTGGATCAACCACCCTTATGGCACAGAAAGATACGGTTAAGAGCATTCTTAACGCGGCAGAGGAATTGTTCTCGGAACGCGGGTTCGCGGAGACGTCACTGCGCAATATTACCACGAAAGCGGGTGTGAATCTGGCTGCGGTGAACTACCACTTTGGATCTAAAAAAGAACTGATTCAGGCGGTGTTTGCACGATTTCTCGGTCCCTTCTCGGAACAGCTGGAAGAAAATCTGGCGCATCTTGAGTCCGGATTACCAGGTCGCGTGCCGGCGATGGAAGAGTTGCTGCTGCTGTTATCCCAGACGGCGCTGTCATCGGGCTACCACGACAGTCCACGTCGGCTGGGCATATTTATGCGTCTGCTGGGATTAGCCTACAGCCAGGGGCAGGGGCACCTGCGCCGTTTTCTGCAGAAAGAGTATGGCCGCGTATTCAATATCTATATGAAGCTGGTGACGGCGGCGACACCGGAGCTTTCTGATGAAGAGCGGTTCTGGCGTATTCACTTTATGCTGGGTGCTACGGTTTTCACCCTGTCCGGTGCGGATTCCCTGTCGGCGATGGCAGAATACGATCTGGGTAAAGGATCGGATATTGCGCAGGTCGTGGATAAATTGGTACCGTTCCTCGCAGCCGGTGTAAACGCGCCACACAGATAAGAGCGCAGTTCTTAAGGACAATTCATAAGGACATCGGCACCCTATCAGCCAGATGGAACGCGAGTATGAACTCTGTCCGCCCCATGCCCAGCAGCGTGGCCGCTCTTCACGATAACGTTATTGAAATTTCGATTGCCGATCAGCAGTTGCGCATCCTCAGCGCAGGTGTCTGTTACGAATATTCCGTTTCCACCGCCGCCAATGGTGCCGGAGAGCAGGAAGGCAGTGGCAAAACCCCACGCGGCTGGCACAGGATCCGTGCCTGTATTGGTCGCGGAGCTCCTCTGAATTCTGTGTTTGTCGGCCGGCGCAGAACCGGCGAGATTTATACCCCGGAGCTGGCTGCTGAGCATCCCCGGCGGGACTGGATTCTGACCCGGATTCTCTGGCTGCAGGGACTGGAAATTGGCCGTAACCGGCTTGGCAGCGTGGATTCCATGCGCCGTTATATTTACATCCACGGTACACCGGATTCCGAGCCCATGGGAAAACCGCTTTCTCATGGCTGTATACGCATGCGCAATGACGATGTTGTTGAACTCGCCGGGCTGATTGATGCCGATACCCGGGTATGGATTCAGGAAGGTACGTTCGCGAGGATTCCATGTCGCAATCTTTAGTAAGCCAAATGCCGGTCGGGCAGCGGGTGGGCGTTATTGCCGATATTCCTGCGACTGAACTGACCGATGAAGACCGCCGCTTTATTGCCCAGCCAGAGTTATCCGGCCTGATATTTTTTGCCCGTAATTATCAGTCTCCGCAGCAGCTGGCAAAGCTGTGTGCGGATATTCGTGCTGAGCGACCGGACCTGCTGTTGTGCGTGGATCAGGAAGGCGGACGGGTGCAGCGTTTTCGCGAGGGTTATACCCGCCTGCCGCCGATGCTGACGCTGGAAGCGATATTCCATCAGGATGAGGCCCGAGCCATCGGGCTTGCCCGTGAACAGGGCTGGCTGATGGCGTGGGAAGTTCGCCGCCAGGGCGTGCACCTGAGTTTTGCTCCGGTGCTGGATATTGAGCGCGATATTTCCCGTGTGATCGGCGACCGCGCCTTTGGCCATTCTGCCGAAGTGGTGATTACGCTGGCGTCTGCCTTTGTTGAAGGCATGAGTGAGGCGGGCATGGCTGCGGTGGGGAAGCATTTTCCGGGTCATGGTGCGGTAGAGGCCGATTCGCACAAAGACCTGCCGGTGGATGAACGTTCGGAGCAGGCACTGGATTACGATCTGCGGCCTTTTGCCGAACTGATGGACAGACGGTTGCTGGCGGGCATAATGCCGGCCCATGTTGTTTATCCGGCGGTGGATGCTGAACATACGGCTGGTTTTTCCCGTCGCTGGCTGCAGGATATTCTGCGCCAGCAACTGCAGTATAACGGTGTTATTTTCAGTGACGATCTGACCATGGCCGGTGCTGCCAGTGTGGGCAGTTATGCTCAGCGGGCACAGGCGGCGATGGATGCTGGCGCTGACGCGTTAGTGGTCTGTAATAATACTGATGGTGCGCAGCAGGTGATTGATCAGGTCCGCCTGCAGTGTCAGCAGGGCTGGCAGCATCTGGATCTGCAATATTTGCAGGGCAGCATGGAACAACTGGATTCGGACGAATCTGAGCGCCGGGCGCAGTCTGTACGCCGGGTACTGGAAACTCTCTGAGAACCGAGAATTTATGTCATCTGAAGTTATAGCAATTATTGGTGGTACTGGTCTTACACAACTGGAAGGCCCGCAGATTACCGCCGCACACAACGCAGAAACGCCATTGGGCAATCCCTCCGGTCCGATTGAAGCGGGTGAGTGGAATGGCTCACAGGTGCTGTTTCTGGCCCGTCACGGCCATCCTCATGCGCTGCCGCCGCATAAAATTAATTACCGCGCGAATCTGCTCGCTCTGCAGCAGCTCGGCGCAACAAAAATCATTGCAGTAAATGCCGTTGGTGGTATCCATCCGCAGATGGGATCGGGCAAAATTTCGGTTCCCCATCAGGTGATTGATTATACCTGGGGGCGAGAAGGTACGTATTTTGATGGTGAATTCCGCCCGCTGGATCATATCGATCTGACGCACCCTTACGATGAAACGCTGCGTCAGCAATTGATTGCCGCCGCCGGACGTATTTCGCAGCCGTTGCACGAATTTGGCGTCTACGGTGCGACTCAGGGGCCGCGGCTGGAAACCATTGAGGAAATTAACCGCATGGAAAATGACGGCTGTGATCTGGTCGGTATGACCGGCATGCCGGAAGCGGCGCTGGCGCGTGAGCTGGGCATTCCTTATGCCAGTCTGTGTCTGGTGGTGAACCCGGCAGCGGGTAAGTCCGATGGTGAAATTACCATGGATGAAATCCGTGCGGTGCTGCGTGACGGTATGCAGAAAGTGCGTGATATTCTGGCAGAAACCCTGAGTGGTATGGCTGACTCTCAGCCGGAGCAGTGAAATGTGAACCTTCCTGCAGAGGGATAGGTTCAGGCATGCAGGTTCAGCCCGGACAAACAAAAAGGCCGCTGTATTCACAGCGGCCTTTTTGTTTGTTCCGGTTGAATCAGTACAGGCTTGAATCAGCGCCCGGTTAAATCACTGGTCGCCGTTCAGCGAACTGGCATCTTCAATCGGGGTGATTTTAATCACGATGCCGAGCATCGGATGGTCGATGTAGTGCAGTTCATTACTGCGCATACGGCGGGTTTGTTTCACTTCTGCAGCACGCAATGGTGTTGGCAGGAGTTCCGCCGGATTGGATTCAAACGGGCTGTTGTTTTCTTCGCTGTTGTTTTCGTCACTGCTGCTTTCATTACTGTTGTGGTTCAGCTGCAACTGAAAGTTATCCCTTGCCACTGTGCTGTCCGGCAGTGTCAGGGTGCTCAGTGCCGGATTTTCATCCAATGAGTAGTGCTGCACGATAAGGTCAGTATTCAGGTGCAGATAACGGCTGCGGTGCAGAGTGAAGCTGCCGCTGATTTCGATGGCAAACTCATCTTCAAGGCGGATGTTAAGCGGGTGAACAACTTCCTGGCCTTCTTCCTGAATCGGTTCGATCCAGGCCTGATGCCAGACCACCTGCATATCTTTGCGGCTGTTAATGCGCTGTTCGGCGTGAGCCAGTTCCAGATGCTCCAGCTGAGTAAACGGGGCCGGTAATTCAGCCGCCGGAATATCCGGGAAGCTGAAGCCCGCCCACAGGGCAGAGTGCAGTTGCTTGTACATGACCGGCGCCTGCCACCAACTGTAATCCGGGCGTTCAGGTTCTTCTTCACTGTACGGCGATGGTAAGACATCCGGCCACATTTCATGGTCGATGTTTTCCTGATTTTCGTAGGCGACCAGCATCATTTCCACCCGATACCAGGGGGCGGCTTCTGCCGGGGCAGACAGCAGGGCACAAAGCGGCAATACAGGCAAAAGCGCCGTCAGGCTGTGCAATGGCTTCACAGGTTAGGGTCCTTCTGTAATTCGGTGATGACCTGGTCGATCTGGTTAAAACGCTGCTCGATACTGGACATGTTGAGATTGAAACGCAAGGTATGGCCACCTTCCAGTCTGAATGTGTTCGGTTTGCTCTGGACCAGTCTGACCAGTACAAACGGGTTTATGTTCGTTTCTGCTGCAAATTCAATGCGGCCGCTGCTTTCTCCGGCATCCAGTTTGGCGATGCCTATCGGCGTTAATTTCAGTTTCAGCGATGTCTGGCGGAACAGGTTTTTCACCTGATCCGGCAGCAGGCCAAAGCGGTCGATCATTTCCACCTGCAGTTCTTTCAGCTGCGTATCATCTTCGGCACTGGCGATGCGTTTATACAGCGTCAGACGCGAATTCACATCCGGCAGATAATCGTCCGGAATCAGCGCCGGAATATGCAGATTCACCTCGGTGCCGGCATTGATGGTCAGGCTGTCAGATGGTGTTTTGCCCGCCTTCATGGCTTTGACCGCCTGCTCCAGCATGTCCATGTAGAGCGTGAAACCTATGGTTTCGATCTGACCGCTCTGTTCTTCGCCTAACAGTTCACCGGCGCCGCGGATCTCCAGATCGTGGGTGGCGAGCATAAAGCCGGCACCGAGATCCTGGGAGGCAGAAATCGCATCGAGGCGTTTTTCTGCATCTTTGGTCATCATCTTCGGTGGCGGAGTCAGCAGGTAGGCGTACGCCTGATGGTGCGATCGGCCAACCCGGCCACGCAGCTGATGCAGCTGCGCCAGACCAAATTTATCAGCGCGGTCGATGATAATGGTATTAGCAGATGGAACGTCGATGCCTGTCTCAATAATGGTGGTACACACCAGCACGTTGAAACGTTTGTGATAGAAATCACTCATTACCCGTTCCAGTTCGCGTTCAGACATCTGGCCGTGGGCGACAATAACCCTGGCTTCCGGAATGGCTTCTGCCAGTTCTCGGGCGGTTTTCTCGATGCTTTTGACTTCGTTATGCAGGTAATACACCTGACCACCGCGCAGAATTTCCCGCAGGATGGCTTCTTTGGTGGTGGCTTCGTCATGCTGGCGGACAAAGGTTTTAACGCTTAAACGCTTAGCCGGCGGTGTGGCGATGATCGACAGGTCGCG
>NZ_DJIO01000113.1:53842-54278 GCF_002433655.1 Thalassolituus sp. UBA6592
GGCGATGATCGACAGGTCGCGGATGCTGGCCATGGCCATATTCAGCGTACGTGGAATCGGCGTGGCGGTGAGGGTAAGAATATCGACTTCCGCCCGTAATGATTTAATCCGTTCTTTCTGTTGCACGCCGAATCTGTGCTCTTCATCAATGATCAGCAGGCCCAGATGATCGAACTTCACGTCTTTCTGCAGCAGCTTGTGGGTGCCGACGACGATATCGGTTTTACCCTCCAGCATGCGGTCCAGCGCCAGCTGCGTTTCTTTGGCGGACTTAAAGCGGGACAGTACATCCACTTTCACCGGCCATTCGGCAAAGCGGTCGGCGAAGTTCTGATAGTGTTGCTGTGCCAGCAGAGTGGTGGGCACTAATACGGCGACCTGTTTGCCGCTCTGTACCGCCATAAAGGCAGCACGCATGGCAACTTCGGTTTTACCG